>CAYVCL010000094.1:0-9359 GCA_964450185.1 uncultured Lachnospiraceae bacterium
AACCTGTCTACTTGACAGGGGGCATATCATTCTTAGTGCGACAGCCCCTTTTTGTCACAAATTCAGTTATTTTTTCAAAATATATTGCGATTTACCCCCAAAAATGTAAAATAGAATAAAAGGGGGTATTGGATGAAAAAATCAATATTAAGTACAGTAACTAGAAATTTGGGGAAGGTTCTTTTTACAGCATTGTTTGCGGGAATGTGTCTGATAAACAATGCAGAGGATGTCAAAGCAGAGTACAAAAAGGCAGCGGAAAGCGAGTTGCCTCTTTCTACCATGCATGTTTATAGGAACATGGACACCTCATTTTTAAAGACATTTCCTTTTGGAACCACATACGAAGGCAGTGTGTTTGTGGAGTTGGAAACGGCTGGGCAAATGATAGATGCCACGGATGTGCGTTTGAAAGAAGGCAGAATTGTTCAGACGGCTGGTTTCTATGAAATCGGAGATGGCGGTGGGGCAACTTACATGCTTTCAACCACCGAAGCAACAGGCAGTATTCAGTTATCTAACGGACTGTATGCCAATATTGTTTTGGATACCAAAATGATTGACGGTAAAAAATGGGCTATTATTAGTCCAAAACAGTTAGGGGCAAAATGTGACGGACAGGAAGCAGAAAACTATTACATCAATGCGTCCATTGAATTAGCAGGAAATGCAGCAAAAGACGATGCAGACATTTTCCGTGCCATTGTGTATTTGCCGGCAGGTGAATATAAATGTACGGACCAGATTCATTTAAATTATTCCAATGTGAATTTCGTCGGTGAAGGAAATAAATCCGTTATTTTCACGGACAATGATTATCGTAAAGATAGTGGATATTACGAATTTTTCTTTACCGTCTGGGGCGCTACGGACCTGTATATGGCAGACTTTTTAGTAGAGGCAAGAGAAGTCGATGGCTATAATTATATGCGCCAGATGGTCTTTGTAGACTGTGATAACGTGTACACATATCGTGTAAACTTAAATATTCCTCAGGAAACATTTTCAAAAGATTATTTTGTGGACAAGCAGTATTCCAGTCTTACCTATTATTCCGGAAATAAAAATATGACACTGGATAGTTGTAAGTTAGAACTTATGTGTTCCACATATCGTGGTGCCAATTTGGGAATATTGGACTTCTACAGCAGGGGCGAAGAAAATATTACCATTATGAATTGTGAGCTTCACTCAGACGCCAGAGATGAACAGGTAGGTATATTTTCTTCTCGCCAGAATAAAGATGCATCCTTTATTCGTAATGTATATTTTGTAAATAACACCATGTATTCTTATCAGCCGCTGGATAAAAATGCTTCCGGCGGGCATCGTACCATGTGTTTTACGGTAACATATAATGATTCCAAGAATATTAGTGATATTCATATTAAAGGAAACCATTTTATCACAGACCTTGATTCCAAGTTTATGACCTTTGGTAGCGGTATTGAAAGCTGTGTTGTGGAAAATAATATGTTGGATATCCGTTGTACAGCTAACCTTGGGGCATATCTTTTTGATTCCAGTGCCAGTGATGCCAGCAGAGTACGGATTCAGAATAATGAGATTTATCTGACCTATCGAGATGAAGAAAACACCGGGAAAGCTGCGATTTTAGGCGGAAAAGCAACTGTAAAAGGAAATAAAATTGTTTCCGATACTTGGCTAGGCAATATGGGATATCTGGATGGTGTTTATGAAGAAAATACCTACATAAATCTGGGCTATCTTGGGGCGCTGGCTAGCGATTTACAGGAGGCAAACAATAATAAGATTATTTCCTATGGAATGTTGGAAAAAGCAATGTATTTTAACGGTAAAGGTACCGATCAGGTAGTGAATTTTAATGGAAATTATATCGTAGATTATAGGAGGGTATACGAATCTAATAATGTTTGGAATCACGTTGCGAAGGTACAGGGTAGTTTAAAGGAATTTAACTTTATAGGGAATACTTATCTGGCTCCAAACAAACTTTATTGGACTTGGACCGTGGAAAATCCCAAAGTGCCGGAGAATGTAAAAGGTCTTTTCTTCCATAATGCTACAGTGGAAAAAGCCGTTTGTAGTAACAATATTATGCAGGGTGCCAATACATATGCTACCTATGGAAGTACTGTTAATGAAGTAACACAGGATTCCCAATTACAGTCCGGGGAGGGTATGGTAAATCTGGAAGTATCCAACAATCAATTAAAAGATTACACACTCAATCCGGATGCTACGGTTTGTACCAGCATAGAGATTACAAAGGACGGAGTTGTGCAGACGGATATTTTTACAGACCAGCCGACCGTATCTTTGGGAACCATAGTAAAGGCAGGTCATTTGGATGAAGAAGGAGAATGTACAGACGAGGCAGTTACCACAGACAAGGAACTTGTGTGGTATACTTCATTGGATGGCTTAGCCAGTGTGGATAATGGCGTTGTAACAAGGAAGAATTATGGACAGGTTACGGTGTATGCGGTATCTACAGACGGAGCTCAGAAAAAAGATTCTTATGCGTTGTTTGGGAAATGCAATATTCATTTTGTAAAAGGATTTGCAACCGGAATTACCTTTGAAAAAGATAATATTACCTTGCAGACAACAAAGAAGTATAAGGCAGTTTACGAAGTAGCACCGGTGGACAAAGCATCTCAGACAGTGCAATGGACTTCTTCTGATACAAATGTAGCAACGGTAAGTTCCATTGGAGTAATTGAAGCAACTGGCGTTGGAGAGGCAGATATCACCTGCGCAACCTTAGATGGAACTAACATTACCAAACAAATCCATGTAAAAGTAGAACCGCTAACGGTAAAGAAAATCAATTTAAATCAATCCGATTGGTACGATTACGAGTATGAGCAAAACAATGACTGGGCGAATAAAGGTGTAGATATCGGAGATACCATACAGTTAGAAGTGACTAATTATGTGCCGGAGGATGCAACAAATAAAGGCATCAAAAAGTGGGTTAGTACAAATGAAAAGGTTGCTACTGTAGACGAAAATGGTCTGGTTACGGCTGTAGGTGGCGGTTATTGTCAGATTCGGGCATATTCCATGGATGAAAAATACTATGGAGATTGTGACGTCTGGGTTCAGCCAAATAAAATAGAAACAGAAGACATTTCCGTTTACCATACAGATACTTATATCAAACTGGAATGGGAACCGCAGGAAAATATATATGGATATATTATCTACTGCGATAAAGGGGATGGCAACGGTTTTCAGGAAATGACAACCATTACCGACCCTCAAACGACAAAATATGAGGCATACGGCACAAGTGTAGGTTGGTATGTGGAAGCTGGAAAAACTTACAAATATAAAATTGCACCATACATAAAACGTTGGGACAGCAACTATTATACCCATATATATGAAACGCCTTCCGATGAAATTTCCGTTACAACCTACAGTGATGCGGTTGTTACTTCCATTAATACAAATGGCGTGGAAAGCGTTGGCATTGCTGTGGGTGGAATTACTCGTGTGTCAGTATATTGCTCTAAGAAAACCTATACGCTGTCTTACAGCTCAGATAATGAAGAAATATTTACGGTGGAAGACAAGGGAACCAACAGCGATAATTATGAACTTGAGATTAAAGCCGTAAAAGAAGGTATGGCAAACCTGATTTTGAAAGCACAAGATTCTTTGGGATATGAAAAGAAAATACCGGTTTTGGTTTGTGATTTTCCACAAATCAAAAATAATATTCAGGCAGAGCCTTTGATAAAAGCCATTAACGTTACATGGAAAGTGGAGGATATGGAGAAACAGGATGGTTTCAAAGTATTATACGGTCTTACAGCAAGACTGCAGGAAATTCCATTATCCATGGAACAGCTTAATATCACAACAGATGAAAATGGAGATATGTATGCAACCTACACAATCGGTGGATTGGAAAGCGATAAGGATTATAAGGTGCGTGTAGCACCGTATAAAGCTATGGATGACGTAATGTTCACAGGAACACAAAGTAATTTGGTAACCGTACACACTCCTGCATATGTAAATGTAGACAATATTTCAGTAGAAAACCTTCATTTGCTTCGCGTAAATGAGAGCAAGAAAATTACTGCAACCGTTGGTACAGAAGCAGCATCCGAGCCAAATCTGGTGTGGATTCCATATGATTCCACCATTTTTGAACTTACGGAAAGCGGTAAGGAGGATGATACTACCGGATATGCCATTGTAAAAGCCCTAAAGACAGGGGTTTCCAAATTAAATGTTGTGGCAAATGATGATAATAATTATCAAGTAGGTTTGACGATAGCAGTTGTTCCGGAAAAAGCCACTAATTTAGCAGGAACAGCAGAGGGTAATTCGGTATCCTTAAGTTGGGCTCCATCAGAGGGGGCAAACGGGTATGCTGTATATCGTTACGATTCCAAACAAAACACATGGACCAATATTGCAAAAGTAACAGATACGTCTTATGTGGATTCCGGAGTAAGCCCGGATACCCAGTACCAGTATAAGGTTGGTGCTTATGTGTCTGATAAGGATGGAATTTACGAGGGTGAACATACAGAAGCTATTACCCTAAAAACTCCAAAAGCACCAGAAGTAGAGATATCCTTTAATGCAAGAAAGATAGTAAACTTTAAAATTAGCAAAAATTACACCACAAAAGTAAAATTGTCATGGAAAAAGGAGAAAGAAGCAGAGGGCTATCAGATTTATCAGTACAAATCCAAGAAATGGCAGCGGATAGCAACCATCAAGAAAGGTTCCGCCCAATCCGTAACCATTAAAAAGTTAAAAGCAGGAACATCTTACCAATTCCGTATTCGTGCCTACAAAAAGCAAAATGGTATGACTACATACACACCATATACAGCATTGAAAGTCATGACAAAGCCATCCAAAGTAAAAGTGACAAGCCTTGCAGCAGGAAAGAAACAGGTAACTTTAAAATGGAAGAAAATTAAGGCAAGCGGTTACGAAATACAGTGTTGTACTTCTAAGAAGTTTAACAAGAGTGTGAAAAAGACAGCGGTGAAAAAGAATAAGAAAACAGCAACCGTGAAAAAATTAAAGAGTGGAAAGACTTATTACGTAAGGATTCGTGCATATTCCAAGGTGAATGGTCAGAAATATTATGGAGCATGGAGTAAGGTGAAGAAGGTTACGGTAAAGTAATTTACACAAATATCAAAGAGGAAACAAAAGTCAGAAAAGGAGAGGTTTACAATGAAAAAATTACTGACACTTTTTACGGCTGTGGCAATGGCACTCACATGTGTAGCGTGTGGGGGGAAGGCACAAACAGAGGAAACTAAAGTCCAAATTACGGATGCCAACGAAATTCTTGCAAAAACATGGACACAGTACAAAGCTTCGGTAACAGAAGATTTGATTTTTCCGGTGGGAGGCGGTAATGCTGAGAATGTGGTTATGGACGAGCCGGCAAAATTTGACACAACCGTAGAAACAGCACAAGATACCCTAATGGCATCATTTTGTGCGAATGCAGAACTTGTGGCAATGACAGATGATGTTGCCACTATGATGAATATGATGATGGCAAACAACTTTACAGCAGCATCTTACCACATTGCAGAGGCGGGGAATGTGGAAAAAGCGGTAGCTACATTGAAAGAAACCACAATCAACAATCAGTGGATGTGTGGTATGCCCGAAAAGTTTATTATTGTAACTGTTGGGGAAGATTATGTGGTATCAGCTTTTGGGAACGGACAGGTTATCGATGATTTTCAAACAGCACTCACCACAGTCTATGGTGAGGCTGCAGTAGTTACAGTAGAAGAAAATCTGGCACAATAGAATGATGATAAAGGGAATGAGTTAAAATGTTGTTTTCTGGTATACCGTTTTTATATTATTTTTTACCGGTGGTACTAATTGCATATTATCTGGCTCCGAAAGGGGCGAAAAACAGGGTCTTGCTTTTGGCAAGCCTTGTTTTTTATGGATGGGGAGAACCAAAATATGTGTTTTTAATGCTTGCATCCATAGGATTGGGTTATGGATTCGGGCTTTTAATAGAAAAATTTCAGAATACTTCTTGGGCAAAAGTGTTCTTGGCGGTTTCTATTGTTTTAAGTCTGGGACTGTTGGGATATTTTAAATATGCGAATTTTTTTATTCAGAATTTCAATTCAGTAACAGACCTACAACTGCCACTTCTAAAAGTCATGCTTCCTATTGGAATTAGCTTTTATACCTTCCAAATGATAAGCTATCTTGTTGACGTTTACCGGGGGAAGGTGGCGGCACAGAAGAATCTGATTTCGCTGGCAACCTATATTACCATGTTTCCACAGTTGATAGCAGGACCGATTGTACGATACTCTGATGTTCAAGAGCAGTTAAAGGAAAGAAATATTACCTTTGAAAAAATTGCTTATGGAATCCGAAGATTTGTCCTAGGATTGGGAAAGAAAATATTGCTTGCCAATGTGTTGGGAGAATTTTGTGCCGTCTTTCAAACTACGGACGAGATATCCGTTGTATTTTGCTGGTGCTATGCCATAGCAGTGTCGTTGCAAATTTACTTTGATTTTTCGGGGTATAGTGATATGGCAATCGGGCTTGGGAGTATGTTGGGCTTTTCGTTTCCCGAAAACTTCAACTATCCGTTTATTTCCAAAAGTGCCACGGAATTTTGGCGCAGATGGCATATGACCTTAGGCACATGGTTTCGGGATTATGTGTACATTCCTTTGGGTGGAAGCCGTTGCTCTTTCAAAAAAACGATATGCAATCTGTTCGTGGTATGGTTGTTGACCGGTTTGTGGCATGGAGCAGAATGGAATTTTGTGATTTGGGGATTGTATTTTGCCATTCTTCTGATATTGGAAAAAAGCTTTCTGTTAAAATGGTTGGAAAAATACAGCATGATTGGTCATTGCTATCTTTTATTGACAGTAAGTATCAGCTTTGTGATTTTTGATTCCGCAGGGCTGTCAGAAGCCTTTTCTCATATCGGAATTATGTTTGGAAATGGTGCGATTCCATGTATGACAACGGTGACAAAATATTATGTAAGCAGTTATATTCCGGTACTTTTGATAGCCGTGGTGTGTGCAACGCCGTTACCTAAAAGAATTGTGAAAAAAATAACAAACAACACAAGAGGCAAAATGCTGATTGATACTTTGGAACCTCTGATAATGATAGGAATTTTAATACTGGCAACAGCGTATCTGGTGGATGGAGCATTCAATCCGTTCTTATACTTTAGATTTTAGGAGGGTGTATATGGAAAAAAGGAAAACAATCATATATGTATGTGTCGTTGCGACAGTCTTTTTGGGGCTTACCCTTACGGTGTGGTTAAAACCTCAAGATGATTTTTCCGCAAGTGAAAGAAGAAAATTGGCACAATTTCCTAAAATTACCACAGACAATATCTATCAGGGGAAATTTATGGAAGAATTTGAAAAATACGCATTGGACCAGTTTCCCTTTCGGGATAAATTTCGCAGTGTAAAAGCCATAACGCACAGATATGTCTTTGGACAAAAGGATAACAATGGCGTGTATCTGGCAAATGGCTATGTGAGCAAGTTAGATTATCCGTTGTCGGAAAAAGCCATGGAAAATGCCGTAGAAAAATTTCAATCCATCTATGAAAATAATATAAAAGGCTCAAAGTCAAAGGTGTATTATTCTGTGATTCCTGATAAAAATTACTTTCTTGCAAAGGAAAACGGCTATTTATCCTACGACTATCAGGAAATGTTTGATTATTTCAAAAAACATCTTACGAATATGACCTATATTGATATTACAAAGTTTCTAGCGGTGGAAGATTTTTATTATACAGATACCCACTGGCGGCAGGAGTGTATCTTAGATGTGGCACAGGCATTGGGAACAGGAATGGGTGTGACACTTTCGAACGAATATGAGCAGGTTACGTTGGACACGCCATTTTATGGCGTATATTACGGTCAATTAGCTTTGCCTATCGCACCGGACAGTATCACCTACTTACGACACGAAAATTTTGATGATTGTACCATCATAAATCATGAAAACAGGAAGGAAATACCCATGTATCACACGGAAAAGGCAGTAGGGAGAGATGCCTATGAAATGTATTTGTCCGGTTCCGTGTCCGTGATTACGATAGAAAATCCCACTGCTACCACAGATAGGGAACTGGTGATTTTCAGAGATTCCTTTGGAAGCAGTTTAGCACCACTTTTCGTGGAAGCGTATCAAAAAATCACCTTGCTGGACGCACGATATCTAAGCGAATCCATGATAGAACAATTTGTGGAATTTGACCATCAGGATGTTTTATTTATCCACAGCACAAGCGTGTTAAATAACGAAACAGCATTTAAGTGACAAAATGCACAAAAGCAGATAAACTGCTTTTCGCAGATAGAAAATCCAACGCAAATATAGTATAATATGGATAGAAAATGAGGGAAAACGGTCATACTTAGACAAAGGAGGAAGCGGCATGAAAAAGGGAAGAAAATCGGCTTTACTATGTCTGATAACTCTGTTAGCATTATTTGTCTGCGTAGGGGAAGTGCAGGCAGCCCAAGTAAAGCTGAACAAATCAAAGGTAACCATGTATGTGGGGAAGACGGTTACCTTAAAAGTAACAGGAAGCAAACAAAAAGTAACGTGGAAAAGCTCCAAGAAGAAAGTAGCCACGGTCAACGCCAAGGGGAAAGTAACAGCAAAAAAAGCGGGAACTACCGTTATCAGTGCCAAAATTCAAAAGAAAACCTACAAGTGCAAAATTACGGTAAAGAATCCCTGCCTGAACAAAAAGAGTGTGACATTGCAAAACGGCAAAAAAGTTACTTTAAAACTTAACGGTACAAAAGCCAAAAAGTGGAGCAGCAGTAACAAAAAGGTAGCCACGGTTAATTCCAAAGGACAGGTGACTGCCAAATCCGTGGGGATAAGTACCATTTCCTGTAAAGGACAAAACGCAAAAACGTATCGTTGCAAGGTCACGGTTGCAGCTAAAAAAGGTCAGTCAGACGACAGCAAACAAGAGGAAACAAAACCGGATGACAGCACACCGGGTGATACCAAACCGGATGACACAGAACAGGAAGAAACCGTACATACACATGAATTTGTATGTACCCAAGAAATTCCTTCTACCTGTTTGGAAAACGGAACAAAAGAGTACACCTGTAAAACCTGCGGTGAGAAAAAGACCGAATACACAGACAGGATAGACCACACATACGAAGTGACAGAGGAAAAAGAAGCTACCTGTTATGAAGATGGTTATACCATCTATGAATGTAAAATGTGCCACGATTCTTACACGGTTACGTTAAGTAGCCTTGATGCTCATGCAATGTCATTTAGATAACATTTAAGTGCTTTTTGCAAAAAACGAAATGTCA
>CAYVCL010000095.1:0-9342 GCA_964450185.1 uncultured Lachnospiraceae bacterium
GTTAAACAGAGTTCCGGAAGCGGCAAAAAAGACAGCAGTTTTAAAATCTGCCAACATGTCACTGGGTATCAATATGCTTTTAAAATTATTAAAAGAGGTAACCGGAATTCTGGCGCCGGCAGGCTATGACATTGAAATCGTGGAAAAACATCATAATCAGAAAGTGGATGCGCCAAGTGGAACAGCATTGGCATTGGCAGATTCCATCAACGAAACATTAAATAATGAATACGAATACAATTACGACAGAAGCAAGGAACGCAAAAAGAGAGAAAAGAAAGAAATCGGCTTAAGTGCTGTAAGAGGTGGAACCATTGTAGGTGAACACGAAGTGATTTTTGCGGGAATTGATGAAGTTATCGAGTTTAAGCACACAGCATATTCTAAGGCAGTATTTGCAAAAGGTGCTGTTCAGGCAGCGAAATTCTTAAGCGGAAAACCTGCCGGAATGTATGATATGGCAGATGTCATTGATGCAGAAAGTTAAAAATTAAAATGAATTAAGTATAAAACACTTCTTTTCGGGAAATATTAAGACAAAGAGCAGGGCTCTTAATAGATTAGAAAAAGGAGTGTTTTATATTATGATGAAGTTGAAAAAAATGTGTGCAGGAACATTACTTGTTCTTGGTATGTGCACCATGACAGCCTGTGGAAATAGCAGAACAAACACAACCACAGGAAACAACACAATAACACCGACTGGAACGGTAAATAACAATGAAACAGTCAATGAAACCGGAACTGTGAACAACAACGGAACAGTCAATGACAATGTTGGTGGAAACGGTACTGCAGCAGGAGAAAACACTGGAGCAAATGTAGATAATCACAACAATGCCGATAATATTATCAACGATGTTGGTGAGGCAGGCAAAGATGTGATTAACGGTGTGGAAAATGCAGCAGATGACTTAATCAATGGAGCTACAGACACAACTACAAACCACAACAATACAGTTAACGAAAACACCACAGATAACAACACAAACACAAATAAAACAACTACAGATACTACAAATAACACAACCACTAAGACAAAGAAATAATACAAACAAATACAGGCAAATCGACTTGTCGGTTTGCTGTACATAGGAGATTGGAATGAAATTTAGACCATGTATCGATATTCATAACGGAAAGGTAAAACAGATTGTGGGCGGAAGTCTGTTGGATCAGGGGGATCAGGCGAAAGAAAACTTTGTATCCGAGCAAAGTGCCGCTTTTTACGCAGAATGTTATCAAAAAAGAGGAATCGAAGGAGGACATATTATTTTATTGAATCCTCCTTCTTCTGAGTATTACGAAGCTACCAGAAATCAGGCTTTAGAAGCCTTGAAAGCTTATCCGGGCGGTATGCAGATTGGTGGCGGTATTACCAATGAAAATGCCATGGATTACATAGAAAATGGGGCAAGCCATGTAATTGTGACCTCCTTTGTATTTAAGGACGGAAAAGTAAACTGGGATAATTTAGATAAACTGGTAGAAGCAGTGGGAAAAGAGCGTATTGTACTGGATTTAAGCTGCCGTAAGAAAGATGGTGCCTATTATGTGGTTACCGACCGTTGGCAGAAATTTACACAAGAAGTGTTAGATGTGACTACCTTGGAACGTTTTCAGAAGTATTGTGATGAATTTTTAATTCATGCGGTAGATGTGGAAGGGAAAGCATCCGGCGTGGAAAAAGAACTGGCAGAAATGCTTGGAAATTACGGAAAACTTCCTGTCACTTATGCAGGTGGAATTGGAAGTTACGAAGATATTGAGGTATTAAAAAAACTGGGAAAAAATAAACTGGATATCACCATAGGAAGTGCTCTGGATTTATTTGGGGGAACCTTGGAATTCGAAAAGGTGTTATCTTACATGGATTAGGAGGTAGTTATGGCAGTATTAGACATGGAACCAAAAGAAGTATTTGGCTATTTTGAGGAAATATGTGCAATTCCTCACGGCTCATCACACACAGAACGCATCAGCGATTATCTGGTGGACTTCGCCAAGAAACATCAACTGAAATACATTCAGGAAGAATGTGGAAATGTTATCATTTATAAAAAAGCATCTCAGGGCTATGAAAATGCACCAACTGTGATTTTGCAGGGACATATGGATATGGTTTGCGAAAAGGATGCTGAGGCAGAGATTGACTTTTTAAATGACGGATTAAAACTGCAGGTAAAGGATGATTATATTTTTGCAGATCATACAACCCTTGGAGGCGACGATGGAATCGCAGTGGCTTACGCTTTGTCGATTTTGGCGGCAGATGCAGAAGAAATAAAACACCCGGAGTTGGAAGTGGTATTTACCGTAGATGAAGAAATTGGAATGTTGGGCGCAACTGCATTGGATGCGTCAGTGCTAAAGGGCAGAATGTTGTTAAATATTGATTCAGAAGAAGAAGGCATTTTAACCACAAGCTGTGCCGGTGGTGTGGTAGGAGAAGTGACACTTCCATTCCGACCGGTCGAGGTGGAAGGTGTCTGTTATGAAATACTGTTGGATGGCTTGCAGGGAGGACATTCCGGTGTAGAGATTCACAAGGAGCGCGGTAACGCCAATATTCTTATGGGAAGACTGTTATTTGAACTTTCAGAAGAGATAGGATTTGGGATTTCTGCCATCAGCGGAGGGTTGAAAGACAATGCCATTCCAAGGGCGGCAAGAGCTGTAATCTGGCTGGATGAAGAAAATGAGGATGTGCTAAAAGAAATCGCTTCCAATTTTGAAGCAACCATCCGTAAAGAGTATCGTGCCAGCGATGGAGCAGTGAGTGTGACACTTCATAAACAGGAAGAAAGTCAGGGCGAAATGATTCATCCGGGACAAAAAGAAATGTTAATTTACATTCTGCGAAATCTTCCAAATGGTGTGCAGAAAATGAGCATGGATATTCCCGGCTTAGTGGAAACTTCTTGTAATCTTGGAATTGTAAAGACGATGGAAGATTCTGTGCAGATGCAGATATCCATTCGAAGTTCTGTGGAAAGCGAAAAACGGGAACTTAGTGATAAAATTAGATATTTAACAGAGTTTTTGGGCTGTGATTATCAGGAAAGTGGAAATTATGCCGGTTGGGAATACAATCCGGATTCCAAACTTCAGAAAATCATGGTAGAAGTGTATGAAAAAATGTATGGAAAACAGCCAAAAGTGGAAGCAGTTCATGCGGGACTGGAATGTGGTATTTTATCTGCTAAACTGCCGGGATTACAGTGCATTTCCATCGGACCGGATATTTTAGATATTCACACACCAAAAGAGCGTTTGAGTATATCTTCAACTCAAAGAGTGTGGGAATATGTAAAAGCAGTGCTTGAAGCAATAAAATAAAAAAGGACAACAAAAAAGTGCGGTTCCCCGCACTTTTTCGTTAACCCGTTGTTTATAAATGTAATTCTTTATTCCTAATAAAAATTGGTCAAATCTGATGAAATTTATATTATAGAAAAAGGTACATTGATAAATAATGATTAAAGCTTAGTTACGTTTGTAGCCTGTGGTCCTTTAGCGCCATCAACGATTTCAAATTCAACTGCCTGGCCTTCTTCTAAAGATTTGAATCCTTCCATGTTTAAGCCTGAGTAATGTACGAATACATCGTTTCCAGCTTCGTCAGAAATGAATCCATATCCTTTCTGATTATTGAACCACTTTACTGTACCCTTGTTCATGATGATACCTCCAAAAAATTTATAAAGATTGCATTAAAACAATCCTTATTTAGGATATCACAAAAGGAGTCTATTGTAAAGTTGTTTTTTTGCGTGGATTCTGTTATTCTAAAGAGGTCTGCGAAGGGAAAAAAGGCAGAAAAAGAGAGGAAAAAATATGAAAATATTATTGACGGGAGCAACCGGTTTTTTGGGGAGTAAACTCCTAAAAAGACTGGTGCAGAACAATGCTCAGGTGGCAGTTTTAAAAAGAAGCACCTCCAATACCAGAAGAATTAAGGATTGCTTAGAACAATGCAGTTTATACGATATAGATAAAGTTACCTTAGAATCCGTTTTTGAAAAGGAGCGTCCGGAAGTGATTATCCACTGTGCAGCAGCCTATGGAAGAAGCGGAAAAGATGCAGTTCAGGTGGCAGAAACTAATTTATTGTTTGGGATTCAACTGCTTTCCTTGGCAGAACAGTATCAGTGTGGCTATTTTATTAATACAGGAACCTTTGCCTTTAAACAGATTGAGCCGGAAGGAAAAATTGATAAGCCTGTTTATATGGCGGACTATACCTTGTCAAAGCACCAGTTTATACGTTGGGGAGAAGCTTTCGCTGCCCGTGGAAGTCTTTGCTTTATCACCATGGACTTAGAGCATATTTTCGGCGAAGATGATGACGAAGGGAAATTTATTCTGATGCTGGAACAGAAATTCAGTTCCGGAGAGTCAGCCATTGATTTATCCGATGGTATGCAGTTGAGAGATTACATATATACTGACAATGTGGTAGATGCCTATATGTGCGTAGTGGAACATCGCAAAGAGTTACAAGGATTCCAAAGATTTCAGGTAGGAATGGGAGAACCCATTGCATTGAAAGATTTCGTGATTATGATGAAAGAAGTGTCCGGCAGCGATATTTCTCTGGAATTTGGAAAACGACCGAGAAATGACAACGAACCGGCATGCTCCGTGGCAGATATCAGTGGACTGCAAAAACTGGGGTGGCAGCCTAAAATTGACAGAAAAGAAGGAATTAGAGAAATGTTGAAGCGCGACCGGGAAGCGGGAAGAATTTCAGGCAAGTAGAGGAAGAATTATATGGAAAGAAGAATAGAAAAATTAAGTATAGAAGACGGGAAGAAGATTTATTATGAAAGACTGGTAAAGGATTTCCCTGCTTGTGAAGTAAAGCCTTGGGAGAAAATAGAGCGGTTTAGCAAAGATGGGTTATATGAAATGTTTGGCATGTGGGAAGAGGATGTATTACTGGCATATGCCTTTGTGTCAAAGGATGAAAGCAAAAATCATTTATTGATGGATTATTTCGCGGTGAACAAAGATTATCGTGGCAAGGGGTACGGGCAGTACTTTTTGGCACATTTCTGGGAACTGTATCCGGAAGCTGCAGGCGTTATTTTTGAAGTGGAAGATGTGGCAGAAGCGGTGGATGAACAGGAAAAGGCACTGCGTGAGAGAAGAATACATTTCTATGAAAAAGTTGGACTTAAGATGTATCCTGTTTGTGCAAAGGTGTATGATGCTTGTTATCAACTGATGTTTTTTGCAAATAATACAAAGATGCCGAATGTGGAATGGATTGTGGAAAGTTATAAAGCACTGTATCGAGTGATTCTTGGAACCGAAAAAATGAAAACGCACATGGAAATTATAGAAAAATAGGTAATTTGTGCTAAGTGACGAAAAGAATGGAAAAATTATTGTTACTATAGTACTGAAAGTAAAATGTATATTATCAAAAATCACTAAACTATATCCAGTGAAACCAGGAATAAAAGTGAAAAAATCACAAAATAAAAAGTGAAATTCCACAGCCATAAAAGGGAAGGTGAACAAATGAACCTTGACAAAATCTGTGCAAGCTGTTACAATGGACGAGTGTTAATGAGAATTAATGAGAAGTTAACATTTGCGTAACAAGTGAGAATAGACAAGTGAGAACATATTCAGGAGGTTCTGATGAAGAATACAATGAAGAAAGTTACAACTGGGATTTGTATGCTTGGTACAGCGGTATTAATTAATCAGGCATTGCTTGCACCGAATGTGCTGACCGTAGAAGCGGCGCAGACAGAAATCGCAATCAGCGTGGGAAGTGCAACAGTTTTAGGAAGTGACAGAAGCACTGAAGTAAGTGTTGAAACAGCAGAGGAAGTAACAACAGCAGAAGCTACAGATACAACGATTGCTGGATATACAAATTTAGGTATTGCACATGTAGACAATTATTTGAATGTACGTGAATCCGCAGGTGAAGACGGGAAGTTAATCGGTAAGATGAACAAAAACGCAGGCTGTGAGATTCTTGGTGTAGAAGGTGACTGGACAAAGATTAAGTCCGGTAAAGTAGAAGGTTATGTAAAGTCTGAATACCTTTATACAGGTGAAGAAGCAAAACAGGTAGCAGCAGAAGCTATCACTATGATGGCTACCGTTACCAACACACAGAGTTTACGTGTAAGAACCGGTCCAAGTATGGACAGCTCTACCGTGGATTTGATTCCATTAGGTGAAAAATTAGAAGTATTAGAAGATATGGGCGAATGGGTAAAAGTAACATTCGACTCTGATGAAGGATATATTTCCTCAGAATATGTGGAAATTTCAGAAGAATTGGAAACAGCAGTAACAATTACAGAATTGCAGTACGGTGAAGGAATTTCTGATGCCAGAGTATCTATCGTACAGTACGCAAAACAGTTCTTAGGAAATCCATATGTATGGGGCGGTGCCAGCCTTACAAATGGTGCAGACTGTTCAGGATTTACCATGAGTCTGTATGCAAAATATGGTATTTCATTGCCACATTCTTCTCGTGCACAGGCAAACTGTGGTACTAGAATTGATCCGGCAAATGCAAGACCAGGAGATTTGTTCTTCTATGGTAACGGTTCAGGCATCAACCATGTAGCTATGTACATAGGTGGAGGTCAGGTTATTCATGCAAGTACAGAGAGAACGGGTATTCGTATCTCTAATGCATATTATCGTACACCAGTATGTGTAGTAAGTTTATTAAATTAATTAAAAATTAGGGATTAAGTCCCCTACCTTGCTTATGCTTTTACAGCAGAAAAGTGATGGTAGGGGATTTGCTGTTTTTCCGAAAAGAACTATTGCAAATGCAGGCAAGATGTGGGAAAATAAAAGTATTGTGTAAATGAAAGAAATTATGGAAAAGGAGAAAGCGATATGGGTTATCGTGAGATATATGAAGAGTGGCTGAGTGATGCTTACTTTGATGAAGCTACCAAACAGGAATTAAAAGAAATAGAAGGAAACGAAAAAGAAATAGAAGATAGATTCTACAAAGAGTTGGAATTTGGAACCGGTGGTCTGCGAGGTGTGATTGGCGCAGGAACAAACCGTATGAATATCTATACAGTTAGAAAGGCAACTCAGGGACTTGCAAATTATATTATTGCATGCGAAGGTCAGGAAAAAGGTGTTGCTATTGCTTACGATTCCAGAAGAATGTCACCGGAATTTGCAAGAGAAGCAGCCCTGTGTCTGAATGCCAACGGAATTAAAGCATATGTGTTTGACAGTTTACGTCCTACACCGGAACTTTCTTTTGCAGTGAGAGAATTAAAGTGTATTGCCGGAATTGTAATTACGGCAAGTCATAATCCACGAGAATACAATGGATATAAAGTTTACTGGGAAGATGGCGCTCAGATTACACCGCCACATGATAAAAACATTCTGGCAGAGGTTGCGAAAGTAACCAGCTACAGTGAAGTGTATACCATGGAAATGGAAAAAGCTGTTTCTGAAGGCTTATATCATGTGATTTCGGCAGAAATCGATGACAAATATATGGAAGAATTAAAGAAGCAGAGTATTCATCCGGAAATGATTCGTGAAATGTCAAAGGATATCAAAATTGTGTATACACCCCTTCATGGAACAGGAAATCTGCCGGTACGTCGTGTGTTGAAAGAATTAGGATTTGAAAATGTATATGTTGTAAAAGAGCAGGAACTTCCGGACGGAAATTTCCCAACGGTTGCCTATCCAAATCCGGAAGATGCTAAGGCGTTTGAATTGGCATTGAAACTTGCCAAAGAAAAAGATGCAGATATTGTGTTGGCGACAGATCCGGACGCAGACCGTCTTGGTGTGTACTGCAAGGACAGTAAGACAGGAGAATACGTAAGCTTTACCGGAAATATGTCTGGAATGTTGATTGGAGAATATATTTTAAGAGAACGCCAGGCACTTGGAGAACTTCCGAAGAACGGTGCCTTGGTAAAAACCATTGTTACTACAAATATGGCGGATGCCATTGCAGAAGCATATCAGGTAAAACTGATTGAAGTTTTAACAGGCTTCAAATTTATCGGTGAGCAGATTCGTCTGTTTGAAGAAAAGAAAAATTACGAATATGTATTTGGTCTGGAAGAAAGTTATGGTTGTCTGGCAGGAACTTATGCCAGAGATAAAGATGCCTGTGTGGCAGTAATGATGCTTTGCGAAGTGGCTGCATATTGTAAAAAGCATGGAAAGACCTTGTGGGATGAAATGCTTGAAATGTATGAAAAATACGGATATTACCGCGAAGGACTTTCTACCATCACCTTAAAAGGTATTGATGGGGCAGCTCAGATTCAGGCGATGATGGAAAACTTAAGAAAGAATCCGCCAAAGAATTTTGGACGTTTTAACGTAAAAGCTGTAAGAGATTACAACAGTGATGAACGGTTAGACATGACTACCGGAGAAAAAACAAGCACAAATCTGCCAAAATCCAATGTAATGTATTATGAATTGGATCAGGATGCATGGTGCTGCGCCCGTCCATCCGGTACAGAACCTAAAATCAAATTCTACATGGGTGTGAAAGGTTCTACCTTGGATGAAGCAGAAGCACTGTTGGCAGAATTGACAGAGGAATTAATGAAACTGGCAAAATAGCAGAAAGTATTTTAAGGCTTTTTGTTGCCGTGAATAAATAGAACGAAACGAGGAAGAAAGATGAGTAAAAAAGTAAGAACAAGATTTGCACCAAGTCCAACAGGACGTATGCATGTGGGAAATTTAAGAACAGCATTGTATGCTTATTTGATTGCAAAGCATGAAGGAGGAGATTTCCTCCTCAGAATAGAAGATACCGACCAAGAACGTTTTGTGGAAGGTGCGGTAGATATTATTTACAGAACGTTAGAAAAGACAGGTCTGATTCACGATGAAGGACCGGACAAAGATGGCGGTGTAGGACCATATGTACAGAGTGAAAGACAGGAAGCAGGCATTTATTTAAAATATGCCAAAGAATTGGTGGAAAAAGGAGAAGCATATTACTGTTTCTGTGATAAAGAGAGATTAGAAAGCTTAAAAAGCGAAGTGGCAGGAAAAGAAATTACCACATATGATAAACATTGTTTAAGCCTTTCTAAAGAAGAAGTGGAAGAAAAATTAAATCAGGGTATTCCTTATGTAATTCGTCAGAACAATCCTACGGAGGGAACTACAACATTCCATGATGAAATTTATGGAGATATCACCGTAGATAACTCAGAGTTAGACGACATGGTTTTAATTAAATCTGACGGATATCCTACTTACAATTTTGCCAATGTAGTAGATGACCATTTGATGGGAATTACTCACGTAGTCAGAGGAAATGAATACTTATCATCTTCTCCA
>CAYVCL010000096.1:0-9168 GCA_964450185.1 uncultured Lachnospiraceae bacterium
ATATAAATATTCAAAAATTGATAAAAAGGAACACGGGGTGTGGTATTTATTTTCTAATTCCTAAAAGATAATCAAATTAAAAATAAAAATATAGCACTAAAAATACTTGCAATTATTCTCAACTTGCTATATACTACATATATCGGATGAAAGTTGATGATTATTAATGAAATAATAAAATAATCTAACAACCGAAAAACAACTATTAAAGAAAGAAGGTGAAACAATGGAAAACTATACATATGCTATTAGGATTCGTATATATATATTAAAGGATATTCCGATAGAGGAGATACAGGGTGAGATAACTAAATACATTGACAGCGGACTGAGCGAAATGCCACAGTTCGCTGAATTGCACAAAGAAAACAGATATAAGTATTATGTTTATGATAATCTCTATCCACTGGAAAAGGACAAGGTATATAAGAAAAATCAGATTTACACTCTTACCATCCGCACAGTAGATGCCAAACTTGCAAAATACTTTTCGGAACGAGTAGTAAATACTTATACAGACAAGTTAAAAGGCTTGACTGCACAGGTGAGAATTTTGCCAAAGAAACATATTGATGTAATATATACGTTAACTCCGGCAATTTTAAAATGTGACTCCGGTTATTGGAAAGATGAAATGACTGTGGAACAGTTTGAAGAAAGAGTGAGAGTGAATCTGATTAAGAAATGGAACGAGTTTTATGGAGAAAAAATCGATGAAGATTTCGAACTTTTTACCGGAGTGGAGTTTTTAAGCACTTCTCCTATCGCTTGTCCGTATAAAGGAATTAAACTGTTAGGCGATAAGGTGCGTATGCGTATAGCAGATAATGAAATGGCACAAAAGTTAGCGTATATGGCACTGGGAA
The DNA here is from genome assembly GCA_964450185.1 of uncultured Lachnospiraceae bacterium. GTDB lineage: Bacteria > Bacillota > Clostridia > Lachnospirales > Lachnospiraceae > RUG11237. Next base: position 867 of record CAYVCL010000096.1, read on the forward strand.
CAGGTGTGCTGGAAATGAATGCAAGAGGATTTGGCTTTGTAAATTATCGATGGTTATAAGGGGGTGAAAGAATGATAACAGAATGTTTGGAAGTGTTTCAGAATGTTTTGGAAAGAGATGAAAATGTAATTATAAGGGAGTATATTCCGGCAGATGGCACCTATATATTAGTGGACAAAAATTATGAAATTAAGGAACAACCCATAGAGATTAAAATGGACAAGAAAACTGGAAATATAGATAGGAGTGCTTCTAACTATGATAAGATTTGCTATTATGATTACCACAGTAAATTAATTTCCATGAATAAACCACAAGATTCCGCAAAAATAATACATTCCAATAATTATTATTCTTTTTGGGTAAAAAAAGAAAGTATACAAAATGGCAAGTTAACAGAAGAAGTAATTGATAAATATTATGAAATTCTGGAAGAACCTGTAAAAAAGTATGAAAAAGGAAAAGCTTTAGAATTGTACCAAGCTGTAGAGGAAAGTTTGGGGAGTGTTAACAAGGAAGTATTACAAAAAAATAAAGAATGGATAAAAGAGCATATTTTTTCAATAAATGAAATAATTTCAGTGGATTTAGAAAAAAAAGACTACTTGAAGATTTTCTTCGAAGCAGAAGATTCAGAGTATGAAAAAGAGGGAAAACGATATTTTATTCCTAATATCTATAACAGCAATAATTATAATATAAAAGTTGGAGATAAAGTATTGGGATTGCCGGACAATAATCAGGGGATGAATGCCAAAAAGCCATTCTTATCCATTAAGACAAGAAAAGTTCCTACCCCATATTTATTAGATGAGGAACAGGTCATGTTACAAAAGCAGCTTTTCGACCATTTCATGAACTTTGTAAGTGTCGGAAAGTACAATGTTTATGTGGATTTGGAGAGAAATGAATTTATACCATGCAGAAATGATGACAAGAATAAAGGATTTCCAGTGGGAAGTGTTTGCGGTTTCTTTTTAAGACTGCAAAAGGGGAAGAATGAAGCAGAAATTCACTATCAGGACGTGGTTCCATTTTATGAAGACAAATTAGAGGAAGAAATGGAATATATAAATTATATGCAAATTCCAAATGAAAAGCATCCTGAGTATGAGATGGAATACCACACATATGATAAATTTTCGGAACTGGAACGATTGATAGATGATATTTTCTTTTCCAAAATGTTGCGAAATAACTACTTTACAGAGTCGGAAAAGCTTAGTATTACAGATGAAGGCTTAAAAAGAAGTTTATTACTGTATAGAATGGAACTATTTTCATGGCTTCGACTTGGTCATAGAGAAGGAATTAAAAAAATAGCAGAGAATGCATTTTTGGAAATGATAAAAGCTTCTATTATGAATGGACATACCGGAAAGGCTGTAAGACAAATTAATTTAAGATTATCGTTATTGCGATATTTGACAAAAGGAGGAGAGTATATGGCAGATTTTTCAGTAAGTTTGCGGGAAAAACTGAAACAAAAATTAGCATCAAATGAATCGGTAGGATTGGAAAATGATACAGAATATTATTATGCAGTAGGACAGTTGGCAAGATATTATATCTTTTTAAATAGAGGTTCCAAGAAAAATGAATCCTTAATCAATCCTATGCTAAACGCAAAAAGTAGTCAAGCTATTAAGGAAAAACTTTTGCAGTATTATAAAAAATATAATTATGATATTATGTTAGGCGCAAAAAAAGCAGATATTTTGTATAAAATGATTCTTGGCTATGAAACAGAAGGAAAAGTAAAACAGGATATGATTTGTATGGGATTTGTAGATAATAACCTTGTGTTGGAAAAGAAGGAGGAGAAGAAAGATGAATAAAAGAGTATATGGGGTAATCGGGATATCATCCATTATGGCAAATTGGAATGCAGACTTTTCTGGATATCCAAAAACAATTTCAGACGGAAGAACTTTTGGAAGCGATAAGGCATTAAAATATCCTATGAAAAAAATGTGGGATAACGAAGGAAAAAAAGTATTATACATAAAATCCATGCGTTTTACAGAAAAAAAAGGTGAAATTAGTATGGTGCCAAATTCTCTTTCCGAGCGATATGAAGTGTTGTTTGGAAAACAGGAAAAAGGGGAAGCTAAGGATACCAAAAAAGTATTAACAAATTTAATGACAGCGGTAGATGTGAAAAACTTTGGAGCGACCTATGCGGAACAGGGAAATAATATTGCAATCACAGGAGCAGTACAGATAGGACAAGGCTTTAACGAATATGCAGAAACAGAAGCACAGGTTCAGCAAATACTTTCTCCATTTCGTGATGGAACCAAAGACTCCGATGCAGATGGAGAAGCAAAGAACTCTACTCTGGGAAGCAAAATTGTAAGTGACGAAGCTCATTATTTTTACCCATTTGCAATCAATCCAATGGCATATAAAGAGTTGGTTGCTCTTGGGGTGACAGACGGATACACAGAAGAAGATTATCAGAACTTCAAACGTACATCCTTAGTATGTGCCACTTCTTATGCTACCAATGCAAAAGAAGGCTGTGAAAATGAATTTGCTTTATTTGTGGAAACAACACCGGATACATACCTTCCGAATTTAACCAGTTACTTAACATTTGAAAAGGGTGAGGATAAAAATGTAATTTTCCTTTCTTGTGATAAGGTGTTAAATGAGTTAAAGAGCCAGATTCTATCTGTGGAAATTTATTACAATCCGGATACAACCAAGTTAGAGCACAATATCGAGGGAGCAAAAACTTTCCATATTGTAACGCAAAAAGAGGTGTAGCCTATGAAAGCATTGTGCTTTACGCTGAAAGGAAAAACCGCCTTTTTTAAAAAGCCTGAAGTAAATTCTTATTATTATTTTACCTATGGAAATGTTCATAAGGTAGCATTATTGGGAATTTTTGGTGCTATTTTGGGATATGGTGGATATACAAAACAGTATAATGATACTGTAAATAAAAAAAGAATCGAAAAAGGTTATCCGGAATTTTACGAAAAGCTGTCAAAGTTAAAAATATCCATTCGACCAAATGCAGAACGTGGATTTATCGAAAAGAAAATTCAGCAGTTTAACAATTCGGTAGGATATGCTTCCAAAGAACTGGGAGGAAATTTGATTGTAAAAGAACAATGGTTAGAAGAACCTTCTTGGAATATTTGTGTATTGTTAGATTGCGAAGAAGCAGAAAAACTGTCTGAAGCAATTTTAAATCATAAATGTGTATACATTCCATATTTAGGGAAGAATGACCATTTTGCAGATATTTTGGATGCAACCGTAGAAGAAGTAAAAGAAGAAAAAAGTGGAGAAGGTAAACTGGACAGCTTGTTTATAAAACAAAATGCTGAAATTGTATTGAGAAACAGTATGCGGGGAAAGACTGGTATGACTTATAAATATCAGGAAAATCTTCCTTTTGGTATGGATGAATGGACGAATAATTATGTTTTAGAAACATTTATTTATACAGATGCAGATGTTAAGTGGGAGCAGCAGGAAATTTATCTGGTAGGAGAAAAATTAAAAATGTTCTACTAGAAATTAAGTAAGAGAGCCGGAAGTTATTTCGGCTCTTTCGTTATAAAGAGGGAAAATATATGGGAGAGAAGTTTTTAAGTTTAAAAGAAATCATAAAGGAACCTGATTTGTATTATGCACATTCCAAAGAGGATGAAACTCAGAAAACACAATACGAAACTTTGGAAGAACATACAAAACTGTGTCAGGAATATTTTTGGAAGATATGTGAAAGTAAGCAGATAGAAAAGAAGATGGAGCATTTTTATCGGATTTATATGGGGGAAACTTCGAAAGAGGCAAAAGAATTGTTTGATGCTATGTGGAAGAATGTTGTAACGTTCCATGATATGGGAAAGATAAATCCTATGTTTCAGAGAATTGCATTGGGTAGAAGTGAGGTAGCAGAGAATAAAGAATATTATCTGGTTGGCTCAAAACATTCTTCGCTATCATCTGTAATATACATGGAATATTATTTGAAAAGAGCAGAACAATTAGAAAATTGGGAAGAAGCACAACGATTGCTACTTTTAATTATGTATAACGCTTACATAATTTCCAGGCATCACAGTGGTTTAGTTTCTGTAAATGATTTCGCAGCAGGAGAGCAAAAGGAAGAAATATGTAAGGCGATTAAAGTATTGCAAAAAGAAAGTAAAAAAGTATGCAAAAATGAGTTTGATTTTGATGATGATTGTTTCGAAAATATGGGACGCAACTTTAAGGACTTGCCACGAACAAAAAAGCAAAATATATGGTTATATTTTTATGAAAAATTGCTGTATTCTCTTTTGGTTGCAGCAGATTATTATGCTACTTCAGAATATGTTTCCAGAGTAAAAACAAAAGATTTGGGCGAGTTGGAGGATATAACAAAACTTTATGAAGCCTTTCAAAAAACGAAAATTAATCAGGCAATACGAGAATATGAAACTACATTCTATCCTGCGGAAACAGAAAAATTGCAAGAAATAGAGGATATTAATGTATTGAGAAAAGAAATTTTCTTAGATGCTGAAAGAAATTTGCTGTGTAACCAAGAGAAAACCATTTTTTATGTGGAAGCACCAACTGGCAGCGGTAAGTCTAATTTATCCATGAATTTAAGTTTCCAGATGGCAAAAAATGATAGAAGTTTAAAGAAAATATATTACATTTATCCATTTAACACTTTGATTGAACAAAACCAGGAAATTATGGAACGGACTTTTGGAAATGACAGAGAAATCATGAAAAATATTGCGGTAGTCAATTCGATTACTCCTATCAAAAAAGTGAGAGAAGAAAGAAAACAAGAAAGTGAAAACGAGTGTGGCTCCTATTATGAACGGGCTTTACTAAACAGACAATTTTTGAATTATCCTATGATTTTAACTACACATGTAAGTTTATTTGATACTATTTTTGGCGACACCAAGGAATCGGCTTTTGGATTTCATCAGCTTGCGGGCAGTATTCTGGTGTTGGATGAAATTCAAAGTTATAAAAACAAAATCTGGGGAGAAATTATTACGTTTTTGACAGAGCTTGCAGAATTTTTACATATGAAAATTATTATAATGTCTGCCACGCTACCGGATTTGGACGCGTTGAAAGAAACCTCAGAGTTAACGGCATATTTAATACAAAACCGGGAGAAATATTTTCAACATCCATGTTTTAAAGAACGGGTAGCTGTGGATAGGGAATTGTTAGACAGACAGGTGACTATGGATAGCTTGCTAGAACATGTAAAAAAGCAGTGTGGGCAAGGGAAGAAAATACTGATTGAATTTATCAGAAAGGGAAGTGCAGAAGAATTTTATCACAGATTGGTGGAAGAAGAATTATCAGAAACAGTACTTTGTATGACTGGTGATGATAGTGTGTTGGAGCGAAAACATATTATCAATAAGATAAAAAGTGAAACTTCCCAAGGAGTAATTTTGGTGGCTACACAGGTAATCGAAGCAGGTGTAGACATTGATATGGATATCGGATACAAAGCCATTGCAAAAATGGATAGTGAAGAACAGTTTATGGGAAGAATTAATCGTTCTTATTCGAAAGATAAAAAAGGAATTGTGTACTTTTTTCAAATGGACAATCCAAAGCAAATTTATGGAGAAGATATTAGGACAAATTATGAATGCAGTATCTTGGAAAAAGAAATTTGGACATTTTTAAAGGAAAAAGATTTTCCAGCGTATTATGAAAAAATACTGGGTACATGGAAGAAAAATCTCGGTGAAAGTGTAGAAAAGGTTTTCTTTCCTGACAGTGTGAATTATTTGAAATTCCCCAAAATTAAAGAGCAGATGCAGCTCATTGAAGAAGATAAATGGAATTTGTCTTTGTATTTAGGCAGAGTAGTAACGGATGAGCATGGAAATGTTATAGACGGAAGAAATGTATGGAAAGCGTATACAGAATTGCTATACGATAATGAGATGAACTATGCTGAAAGGAAGGTAAAACTTTCGGAGGTTACGGCAAAGATGAATTATTTTATATATCAGGTAAAGAAGATAGACTGTGCCTATACGGAACAGGTTGGGGAATTATTTTATATTGAAGATGGTGAGGATTATATAGAAAATGGAAAACTGAATCGTGCTATGGTGGAAGGTCAGTTAACAGAATTTATTTAGGAGGAGAAAATGAGGGTAAATGGAACGTTGATGAACTACTATTTCCATTGTAAGCGACAATGTTATCTTCACGGAAATCGGTTGAATCTGGAGGATAACAGTGAGCAGGTGAAAATAGGAAAGGCGCTGCATGAGGAAAGAGATAAAAGGGACAATACAGAAATTGCTTTAGAAAATATTCGCTTGGATAAATTGAGCAGTGAATATCTTACGGAAGTCAAAAAATCCGATGCAGATGTGGAGGCTGCCAAGTGGCAATTACTTTTTTATTTGAAGATTTTAAAGGAAAAAGGTGTTATCCGAAAAGGAAAGCTAGAATTTATTGAAAAGGGAAAAACAGACAAAAAGATTTTGTACTATGAACTGACGGATGAGTTGGAAAAGGAATTGGAAAGTTATGTTTCTTCTATAGAAACATTATTGGAATCTGATGAGATACCGGAAGTTTTGAACAAGCCGCAATGCAAGAAGTGTGCATATTATGAGTATTGTTATATTTAAGAATGGGGGAGAAGAATGGGAAGTACCAGATATATTACTTCAATGGGAGAACTGACAAGGAAGGATAATTCTCTTTGTTTTCGAAAAAATGGGAAAAATGTGTATATACCCATTGAAAACACAAAGGAAATTTATTGTTTGAATGAGGTTTCTTTGAATACCAAATTACTGGATTTTTTATCTCAAAATAATGTGATTGTTCACTTTTTTAATTATTATGAGGGATATAGTGGAACTTTTTATCCAAAAGCTCAGTACCTTAGTGGAAAGTTATTGGTGAAACAGGTGGAAGCTTTTCAAAATAACCGGTTACATATTGCCAAAAGAATTGTAAGAGGAATTGGCGAAAATGTTTATGAGGTGTTATACCATTATTATAAGCATGATAAAAAGGAAGTAAAGGAAACTTTAGATTGGATTCGAAAGGAATTTTATCAACAAGTAGAAAAAATGGATAATATAAAATCTCTTATGGCAGTAGAGGGAGATTTGTGGACTAGATTCTATAGCAGTTTTCAATATTTTCTGCCAGAGGATTTTCTAATGAATAAGCGAGTGAGAAGACCACCGGATAACCCGATGAACGCCATGGTTTCTTTTGGAAATACATTGCTTTATGGAAAAACAATTTCTGCAATTTATCAGACACACTTAGACCAAAGAATTAGTTTTTTACATGAGCCATCCGAGGGAAGATTTTCTTTAAGCCTTGATATGAGTGAGGTGTTTAAACCGGTAATTGTTTTTCGAACGATTTTTGACCTTGTAAATAACAGAAAAATACAGGTGGAAAAGCATTTTGATAAAAAGGTAAATTACTGTCTTTTAAACGAAGAAGGAAGAAAAATTTTCATTGAAGCATTTGAAAGTCGTTTGGAATCTGTTTATATGCATCCGGGGTTGAAACGAAAGGTAACATACCGCACTGCAATGAAACTGGATTGTTATAAATTAATTAAATATATTATGGAAGAAAAGGAATTTACCCCATTTAGTCTGAAAGGTGGAGTTTGATGGCAAATAAAAAGCAAATGAATTATAATTATGTATTTGTTTTTTATGATGTAAATGAAAAACGAGTACAAAAAGTATTTAAAGTATGCAAGAAATATTTATCCCACTATCAAAATTCAGTGTTTCGTGGAGAAATGTCACCATCCAAATTAATACGTTTTAAGAATGATTTGAAACCAATTCTTGATGAAGATGAGGATTTTTTGTGCATTATCAAATTGATGAATGATAATGTGTTTGGAGAGGAGGTCATGGGCAAGAAGGATAGGGAAACAGGAGAGAGTCTGATTTTATAAAATTTTACCAGGTGGAAAACAGGGGAAAGTTTAAACAATTCAGGAAAATCAAGGGGTGAGAGAAAAGTAGGAGATGAATGGAGAAAAGAGTTTCGAGGTTGGTAAAAATTTAGGAAAGCCTTGAAAAATGAGGGGATTAAAAATATAATAGAATAGGAAAAGGGATAAAAACGTTGGATAAATTAGAACATGAGATGTATTTGAATATATAAGGCTAATATTGGTATTTGTTCCTAAAGGAAGATAAATTAGAACATGAGATGTATTTGAATCTAACCGTTTTTTAACTTGCCTTTGATGTTGTACAATAAAAATTGACATCCCATTCTCAAGGATTTTGATATATAA
>CAYVCL010000097.1:0-9058 GCA_964450185.1 uncultured Lachnospiraceae bacterium
TTTTTTCCGCACTATTGCTCATTTTCTAACCTCCATGTCTACACATACCTATAAGCGGTATTCTGCGGAATTAGGCTCCGCCATGTAGTAATCGTCACTTTATTTTAAGATTTCAATATAATAATTAACTTTTTTACATCAAAGACGTCCAATGCGTTATAAATAACGCAATGGACTTCTTTGTTTTCAAGTAAACTTTTGTTTACAAATAATCTTATTCTACTGCTGAAGTATTTAAAGATGTGTTGAATGACTCTGTCATTTCAGCAGCATTGTCAGCTGTAACTTCACCGTTTAATAAAGAGTTACCAAAGTTTTCAGCTGGTGTCCAGTAGTTACCCATTTTGGAAACGAATGGCTGAAGAATTGATGTAGTATCGAATGTTGCATTCTGTGCTACTACTAATGCATCTGCCTGAACTGCTTCCTGAGCAAGTAATTCTGTATTACATGGAACAATGCTTCTTAAGTCATAGTGGCTCTGCTGAGCTTCTGCACTACCTAAGAATTTAGCAAGTGCTACAGCTACCTGTGGGTACTGTGAGTTAGGATTTACACCGATTGCTTTAGAACCAGCAAAAGATTTCATCTGTTTAGCTTCTCCATTAATTGTGATTGATGGAAGAACAGTTACACCAAAGTTATCTCCAAGAGCTTCTTTAACAGCTGCGTAATCCCAAGAACCTGAGAACATAGCCTTTACAGAACCATCTCTTAATCCAGCAAGACCTGAACCATCTTTATCGTTTACAAAGTTTGGATTAGCTACCATGTTTGCTAAGTAAGTAGTAACAGCAGCACCATTTTCACCACCGAAGTTGATTCCAGCTGCTTCATCTGTTCCATCTCCGAATAATGTACATCCGTTAGCTACATAGAAAGAAGCGATGTACCAAGAGTTGTTTAATGGGAATGATACTTTGTCTTTTGCAAGCATTGTATCTAAGTTCTTAACTTCATCTTCTGTGAATGCACTCTTATCATAGTACATAAACCATGTATTTGTTGTGAAAGGAACACCGTAAACTGCTCCATCAACTGTTACTGAATCAACAATTGCCTGAGAGTTTGTTTCTTTTACATAGCTTTCAGTTTCTCCACCTAATTTAGCAATACCGTTAGCAGCAATTAAGTCTGTTAACTGGTCATTTGCGAACATATATACATCAGCAGCTGCTGTTGGGTCCTGTCCAACCTGAGTTTTTGCATCACCTTCAGCACAAACACCATATTCAAATGTTAAGTTCCAGTTTGGATGAGCTTCGTTGAAAGCATCACACATTGTTCCTAACCAGTTACCATTTTCAGCAGACTGATCTTCTGATGGAGACCAAACTTTAATTGTTGCTGTAATTTCTTCTTCTTCAGTAGCTACAGTTTCTTCTGTTGTTTCTTCTCCAGCTTCTTCTCCTGTTGTTTCTGTTGTTTCTTCCCCAGTTTCTTCTGTTGTTGTTTCTGGTTCTGTTGTTGTGTCGTTACCGCCACAAGCTGTCAAACATGTTGCAGCCATTGCTGTAGCTAATAACAAAGATAAAACTTTTTTCTTCTTCATAACTTTTTCTACCTCTCTTTTTTTATTATAATAAAATATGTAAAACATATCTTATTTCTTGTTAATTATGTCCAGCTTTTCAGCAACTATGTCCTTGTTTTCTATTATATTCAAAAACTTGTACAATATTACTAAAACGCCTTCCATTCTTTCAGATCGCTTTTTCACTATATTACACAAATATGTTATCACTTTTATCAAGCTTTTGCAAACATTTTAACGTATTTGTGCAAACCAATTACGGCTTAACTTTTTCGTAAATTTTCGACCTACGTATAATTTAGCACTTTTCACTGTGGATTGTCAACAACATGCACAATTTTTTTATCACTTTTCACATTGTGAACAATTTCAATTATTCGTTTTTGTGCATTTTTTACACTTTCCACTTTTTTCCTCGTTTTTTTTACAACTTTCTTACAGTTTTTTTAATTTTTATATTGCAAAACTTTTCATTTTCCTCTATACTTCAATTAATTGGTAATTATGACTACAATTTTATTCATATAAAGCAAGAACGGAGGCATTTTACACAATGGCTACTATCAAAGATATTGCAGCGAAGTTAGGCGTTGCCGTCAGCACAGTATCCAAAGGCTTAAATGGCGCCAGTGATATTAGCGACGAATTAAGAGAACTGGTTCTCGATACGGCGATTGAAATGGGCTATGTTTCCAAAAGAATGCGTACAGAGGGTACTCGTAAACTTTGCATTTTTATCGAAAACATGGATTACGAAAATATAGATTTTTTCGCTCATGATGTTGTAATCGGGTTTAAACATATGGCACTGAAAGATAACTGGCATGTTACTGTAATCCCTGTAACTGCCGCCTTTCAGGAAAATACCCGATACGATGCTTACATGATGAAGAACGGCTTTACTGCAGCTTTTCTTTTAGGATTTACGGAAGAAGACCGTTGGATTAAACAGTTGTCAACCACAGCCTTTCCTACGGTATTACTGGACAACTTTATTCCTTTGAATCCATCTGTGGGTTACGTGGGAACAGATAGCAACGAGGGAATATTTTCCGTCATTTCCCATTTAAAACAGCTTGGACACACCAGAATTGCATTTTTAAACGGACCGGAAAATTCCATGATTTCCCAAAAACGTCATCAAGCTTTTCTTAAAAGCATGGAATCTCTCGGACTGACACCCCATAAGAATTTGATTCAGTTTGGTTACTATGGTTCCGAATGTGCCAAATATTTTGTACCTGATTTTCTGGAACTTGGCGCCACAGCCATCGTCTGCTCCAGCGATATCATTGCAGCCGGTGTAATAGATGAATGTAAAAAGAAAGGATTTCGTATCCCGGAAGATGTCAGCATTATTGGTTTTGATGACCTTCCCCTTTCTACTACACTCACACCACCATTGACTACCATTCGACAGAATCGGTTGGAGCTTGGAAAAAGTGCATATCTTTCCATTGATGGTTTAATTCACAATATTCCGGTGGGACAATTATTGTTGCGCCCAAACTTTATTCAAAGGGAATCTACTTCCGTGGCTGTACCACGTTAATAGTCTTTCATTCTGCGGCATAGGAAATGCCGCAGATTTTTTTAGCACTCTTTACACTTTTCAATACATTCCTCCTCATCCACATCCACCAATATAATATCGCAACCAATCTGTTTTACATCACACCAACGAATCACATATTCTTTTTCTCTGCAAAGGCACCAGAAAAATTTACCCGGAATCGGTATAATCAACGCAATTATAATACCTTTACAAATATCAATATCCACATCTGCCACAAATCCTAGCCGCTTGCAGTTTCTTATATTAATCACTTCACAATTCTTAATTTCGCAAAGACGCATGCATGTTACCTGACTTTTTTATCACTATATGATTTTTTTCTTCTGCTTATTACCAATTAGCTCAGATAGTTTTTCATAAACTTCAGTGCATTTTTTTCCAGTCTGCTGACCTGCGCCTGGGAAATTCCTATATACTCTGCCACTTCCATCTGGGTTTTCCCTTCAAAAAAGCGTAGCGTAAGAATTTCATTTTCCCTTTGATTCAGTTTTTTCATAGCTTCGCTTAAGGCAATATGCTCTACCCAGGTTTCTTCTTTGTTCTTTTTATCGCTAATCTGATCCATCACATAGAGGGAATCCCCTCCTTCCGTGTAGACAGGTTCAAATAAACTGACCGGGCTTTGTATGGCATCCATGGCATATACTATGTCTTCTTTGGAAACTCCTATTTCCGCTGCAATCTCATTAATGGTAGGCTCTTTCAAATTTTTACGAGTCAGACTCTCTTTGGTATAAATCGCTTTGTAAGCAGTATCCCTTAGGGAACGACTTACACGAATACTGTTGTTATCCCTTAAATATCTTCGTATCTCTCCAATAATCATCGGTACCGCATAGGTAGAAAATTTTACGTTCAATGTGGTATCAAAATTATTAATTGCTTTAATCAGACCGATACAACCAATCTGAAATAAATCGTCCACATTTTCATTACTGTTGGAAAATCTTTTTATTACACTTAACACAAGTCGTAAATTTCCTTTGATAAATTTCTCTTTCGCCTCTTTATCTCCGTTCTGTATCAGAACAAATAATTCCTCTTTTTCCGCATTGGTCAGAAGCGGAAGCTTTGACGTATTTACTCCACATATTTCAACTTTATTAAGAGCCATAATGATTTCCTCCTTGTACTTCCCTACTAGAAGAATTCTCATTATGGCTCTTATTTATACCCGATTTTAAAAGATTTTGGGGCTTGACAAATCACAATTTTTAATCTTCCCACTTGTCACAGAGAGAATTTATCTGGTCAGCAAATTTGGCAATATCTTTGTTTGCCATTTCCTCGCTCTTGCCAATGATATACATAAGCCTCTGTCCTGCTGCCAGTAATCTTGCAAATACAGCAGAAGCGCGTTTCGCACTTGCTTTCTTTGCAGGAATTCTGTTTCTATCACCTTCCTTAATCATCTTGTTGGATTCTAATTCATATACAGAACCTGTATACGGCGCTTCCGCATCCAATCCAAGTTCTTTTCTCAGATAATCTGCAAATATCTCACATACCTTATCTTCACCGTGTACCACATACACTTTTTCCGGTTTCGGGTCAAAGGAGCTTACCCACTTCACCAAACCTTCTCTATCTGCGTGACCGCTGACTCCATCTAACTTTTCAATTCTTGCTTTTACATCAATGAGTTCACCGAACAGTTTTACACTGGTAGCTCCCTCCAGTAATATTCTTCCCAGCGTACCTACCGCCTGATACCCTACAAAAAGAATCGTACATTCTTTTCTCCACAAGTTATGTTTCAGGTGGTGGCGGATTCGTCCTGCTTCACACATACCGGATGCAGATAAAATTACTTTGGGCTTCAAATCAAAATTGATTGCCTTAGATTCGTCACTGGTAAGGGAAAGCTTCAGTCCCTGAAAACTAATTGGGTTAATTCCCGCCCGCACCAGTTCCATGGCTTCCTCGTCAAAACAGGATTGAATATTTTTGTTAAATATATTGGTGGCCTCCACCGCCAGCGGACTGTCCACATACACCTCAAAGTCCTCAAACCCCTTAATCAGCCTATCCTCTTTAATCTTTCGCAAAAAATATAACATTTCCTGTGTTCTTCCCACCGCGAAAGAAGGGATAACTACATTGCCGCCCTTTTCAAAGGTAGACTGTATAATTCCGGTAAGTTTCTCAACATAATCAATTCTCGGACCGTGGCTTCTGTCGCCGTAGGTAGATTCCATTACTACAATGTCTGCCTCTTTTAAATACTGGGGGTCTTTGATAATTGGCTGATTAATATTTCCAATATCCCCGGAAAATACGATTTTACGTTTTACACCATTTTCTTCAAACCACACTTCTATACTGGCTGAGCCTAATAAATGTCCCACATCAGAAAAGCGAATTTCTATATTTTCGTCGATGGATATCTTTTTCATATACTCACACGGTACAAAGTGGGCCAGTACATTTTCTGCATCTTCCATGGTGTACATTGGTACAATTTCCTCTTTGCCGGCACGTCTTGCCTTTCTGTTGTGCCACTCTGCTTCAAACTGCTGTATATGAGCACTGTCACGAAGCATGATATCGCACAAATCTGTACTCGCTTCTGTTGCAAATATTTTCCCCCGAAATCCTTTGCTGTAAATCATTGGAAGTAATCCACTATGATCTATATGCGCATGTGTCAACAACACATAATCTACTGCCGCCTCACTAACCGGTAATTCCGCATTCACATAGGCGTCTTCGCCCTGTTCCATACCACAGTCTATCAAAATGTTTTTGCCGCATACTTGAAGGCAATGGCAACTTCCGGTCACTTCATGAGCTGCCCCTATAAATGTAAGTTTCATATGGCTCACCCCTTCTAAACTTTAAATCTTCAAGTCTTAAAATCTTCAGATAAGATACCACAATTATATCATTTTGCCATATTTTTTACAACAATTCGTGAAATTTTTATATATTTTTCATTTATTCAAACCTCACAATTTCTTTTTTCAGACGTCTTATGATTTTCTTTTCCAATCTGGATATGTAAGATTGAGAGATACCAAGGAGTTCTGCCACCTCTTTCTGGGTTTTTTCTTCCCCTGTTTCACTGTTAATTCCAAACCGAAGTTCCACAATTCTTTTTTCTCGCTCTGATAACTTGTCAATCGCCTTCTTTAACAGTTTTCGCTCCACTTCGTTTTCTATATCACGATATATCACGTCTTCCTCTGTTCCCAACACATCCGATAAGAGTAATTCATTTCCATCCCAGTCCACATTCAAAGGTTCATCGATGGAAACCTCCATTTTGGTTTTGCTGTTTCTTCTTAAATACATTAAAATTTCATTCTCAATACATCTGGATGCATAGGTTGCCAGCTTAATATTTTTACTGCTGTTAAAGGTATTGATTGCCTTAATCAGTCCAATCGTCCCAATAGAAATCAAATCTTCCACCCCGACCCCGGTGTTATCAAATTTTTTTGCTATGTAAACCACAAGCCTTAAATTATGTTCAATCAATATGGATTTTGCCTCACTGTCGTACTGGCTGCCCAAATCACCGATTACTTCTGCTTCCCGTTCCGGCTCCAAAGGCGGTGGCAGCACCTCTGTCCCACCAATATAATGTACATCCCCATGTTTCGAAAACATCACATTCTGCACTGTAGGAATAACTCTCAACTTAAAATGATTTGCCATAGATACTTTTATATACATGTCTTTCCTCCTAAAATTAATTCTTTAACTCTCCTGCATTTAATATCATATGATAATTCTCCTGAGAACTGATTTCTCCACTGCTAATTCCCAGTATCGGCCTTTTCAGACAAATTTCTTCCCTTCCGTTGCTGACTAGCATTTCTGTTATGGTAAATACCGGCAACATTCCACTTTTGGTAATTGTCCGGTAAGGAATCAGATGAATTTCATGCTCCTTCATCGAAACCTTACTGCTATCGCCAAGAAGATTCTCTGTTATATTTTTGTCTATGATATGTACATATTTTCCGGTAAATGGATCTTTCAACAGATTTCCGGTGTCATACAATGCTTCCACCAACACTTCCTTTTCCCGATACTTTATCAGTACAGTATAATATTTGCTTTCTTCTTCCCTTAATTCTATGTATATTTTCCTTATTAATTTAATAAAATAGATACTCATAACACCTGCTATGGCAATCAAGATTCCATTCATTTTTATAGAAAATCCTGCATATATTACGCCAACGATGTATTCTATCATTTTTCCACTTAGGACAGAAACACCTATAAATACCATTCCTGCCTGAATCTGTTTTTTCCATGAGTTTTTGCAAAAAGCAATAAATAACATGAGCGGGAATACTATAATTCCTAAATATAGGAATCTGGTCCAAGCATTTTGAAAGGGCAGTATAAAAACGCTGCATAGTCCAAGACTCCCAATTCCTCCCGCCACTGCTATTCTAAAAGAAGATGACTTTAATTTTAGTATTTGTCTGGCTGTCAAAAGCATCAGACTGTCAAAAAACAGATTCATAAAAAACAGTTTATCTACATAGACTTCGTATTGCACATTCCACCTCCTTAACATAGACATGATTATAGCGAAATTCTTCTATATATTTTGTCAAATTCATGGTGGATTTTTGCAATATTTATATACAAAAACACCCTCCAAAAACGATATTTCGCATTTTTGAAAGGTGTTTCTACATGTTTTCACATTATATTATTTTATTTTTTATTTCTCTGCAAAAATTCAGGAATTTTGATAGAGTTTTCTTCTACTCTGCTTTCCAAAACAGGCTTCTGGAAACCTGTTGGTCTGCTCATAGTTGGAGCAGTTGCCCCAATATCGATTGTAGTTCTTACAGGTTCCTGTGGTGTATTCACAGTTGTCTGTGCTACCGTTGGCTGTTTGTATTTTGGCATTGCAGTTGATGGCTGGGATGCCGGCTGCTTTGGTGCATCAATACCTGTAGCGATAATTGTAATGCTTGCTTCATCTGTCTTAGTATCATCATAAGAAGCACCAAAGATAATGTTTGTATCATCTCCTGTTAAATCCTGTACGTATGTAACAGCTTCGTTGGCATCCATAAGTGAAATATCACCGGATACGTTGATGATAACATCAGATGCTCCCTGAATTGTTGTTTCCAGTAATGGGCTGGCTACTGCAATCTTCACTGCTTCTAACGCCTTGTCATCGCCCTTAGCCTGTCCAATTCCGATATGAGCAATACCCTTGTCCTTCATAACAGTCTGAACGTCAGCGAAGTCAAGGTTAATTAATGTTGCATTATTAATTAAGTCTGTGATACCCTGTACTGCCTGCTGTAATACTTCGTCTGCTTTCTTTAAAGCATCCGGCATTGTAGTGCGTCTGTCTACAATTTCCAACAACTTATCGTTTGGAATTACAATTAAGGTATCTACATTTTCTTTTAATTTATCAATTCCGCTAACTGCATTTGTCATACGTGTTCTTGCTTCAAATTTGAAAGGCTTTGTTACAACACCTACAGTTAAAATTCCCATGTCTTTTGCAATTTTAGCTACTACCGGTGCAGCACCTGTACCGGTACCACCACCCATACCGCATGTTACAAATACCATATCAGCACCTGTAATTGCCTGACGGATTTCTTCAATATTTTCTTCGGCTGCCTTTTCACCTACTTCAGGTTTTGCTCCGGCACCAAGACCTTTTGTCAATTTTTCACCAATCTGTAATGGAGTTGGTGCTTTACATAATTTTAATGCCTGTTTATCTGTATTAATTCCAATAAACTCAACACCGCTGATTCTTTCATCTACCATTCTATTTACAGCATTGTTTCCTGCACCGCCCACGCCGATGACGATAATCTTTGCTGCTGCTTCTGCTTCATTTGATATAATTTCAAGTTGCAAGGTACTTCCTCCTTCTATCCCTCATGACTCAACATCTATGTTCATTTTATTTTTTTCAATATTTCTTCCAATAAGTAATATAATAT
>CAYVCL010000098.1:0-9031 GCA_964450185.1 uncultured Lachnospiraceae bacterium
CGACGAACCTAGTGCGGCTTAAAACTTAGTTCACTGGAGCGTTATTTCCGCCTGCGAAGGGAAGCTTCTGTCCCTATCATAGGCGTCCTGACAACCAACACCCTTTGCACCGCCATCCCCCCTCTACTTATTGAAACCGCAACGCCTCAATCGGGCTCATCTTAGCCGCTTTTTTTGCAGGGTAAATTCCGAAGAAGATACCTACTGCGGAGGAGAATATTGTGGCGATTGCTATTGTGCTTATGCTGATTCTCGGGGAAATCGGGGCTATTAAGCATATTAAGTAGGCACCGCCTACACCTAACAGGATTCCGATTACACCACCAATCAAAGTGATAATTGCGGATTCTGCCAAGAACTGCATCATAATTGATTTGGTTCTGGCTCCCAAAGCTTTTCGAATACCGATTTCTCTGGTTCGCTCGGTTACGGATACCAGCATAATGTTCATAACGCCGATACCACCTACCAACAGAGAAATTGCTGCTACTAATACGATAAAATAGGTTACCATATCCAAAACTACCATAATAGAACTCATAGAATCCTCAAAGCTTTGCATCAAATAGGCATCCTGTCCTACACATTTATGGCGTTGTTCTAATAAACTGATGACGTCTTGTGCAACTTGTTTGGAATATTGAGGCTCTTCTGCCACTACATAGATACTCTCAAAATTCTCACGCTCATATCCTATCACCGCATCTGCAGCCGTATAAGGAACTTCCAGTCTTACCACATCGCTTCCATAACTCATAGAGAAGAATTCTCCATCTGCCACTGCAGTTACACCTACAATTCGAAAGCTTCTGGTGTATCCATACATTGTAACATCCACTTCCATATCAACCACGTCACTGGTTCCAAATAAGGTCACAGCACTGGTTTCGTCAATAACACACACGTTGTTCGCAGAAGCAACATCACTTTGTGAAAAATATCTTCCATATTTTAATTCGGAATTTAAAATATATTTTAAATCCTCTGTTCCCAAATCCATATATACTTCAAATTCGCCTTTACTGCTGGAAGTATTTCCAAACATCATATCATCAATGGATGCAGCCTTTACATGTTCCACCTGTTCCTTTATTGCCGCAAGGTCTTTGGCATCAATCGGATTTTCCAGACTCTCATCTCTGGTGTTGGAATAAATGTAAATCTGCCCTCCGGCAATACCATTCAATTCATCTGAAATCTGCCCTTTGGCACCATTTCCTAAAGATATAATCATAATAACGGAAGAAATACCAATAATAATACCCAGCATGGTAAGAATGGAACGGCCCTTGTTGGCACGAATGTTGTCCAATGCCATTTTCACATATTCTTTTAACTGTGCCATCGCTTTCTCCCTTCCTATTCTTCTACTACATCTTCTGTCATTTCTGTTGTATCATTTTTTGTTGTCATAACCTGCATACCTTCTGTTAAATCGCCGGTTACAACAGTAATTACTTCTTCGCCTTCTTTGATGCCTTCTAAAACTTCCATATATTCACCGTCAGATGCACCGATGGTTACCATTCTTTTTTCTACTACACCATTTACAACCACATAGCAGAAATCTCCGTCATTTCCTGAATTTAATGCCTGCACCGGAATTGCCACAACACCGGTTGCACTGGCTGTATGAATTACTACATTTGCTTCGATTCCAAGATAAATATTTCCGTCTGTTTCACTTACGGTAACTTCTGCAGTGATGACTGGTGTTCCCTGCTGATTTGCCACTGCCTGATGATTGATTTTAGTTACTTCACCTGTATATTCTTTTCCTGCAATGGTTACCGTAGCACTCTGACCTTCTTTTAATGTTTCCAAATCATTTTTAGAAACATTGACTGCGATTTTTACACTGCTTACATCTGCAATGGTAAATAATGCGCCACCTTTAGCTGCCATACCGCCTTCTACTGCCTGCACCTCTGTTACAATACCTTTAAATTCTGAAGTTACACCCAGTTTTGCCAGCTCTAAATCCTTCTGTGCAGTTTCTTTATTTAATGCAGATAATTCTTTTTCTGCTGCAATCTGCGCTTTTGCATTGCCTGTCAATTTTCCTGCTTCAGCACTTGATTTTGTACCCTGATATTCTGCTAACTTGCTGTTGTATTTTGTAAGTTCGCTCTGCATATTTTCCAGACGCTGCTGATGAATAAAAATGGCATCTTCTAATTCGCCCTTTCGTTTTACAGCACTTTCTGAAAGTGTTTCACCGGTTCCTGTTAATTTTGTCAGTTCCTGATTAAATTCTGCAATTTTTGTATTTAAATATTTTACATCAGCTTCGGCACTTGCAACTAACTGCTCGTACTGAGCTACATTTGTGGTAGATTCTGCAAGTTTTGCTTCATTTTCGCTTCCAGTCTGCAATGTATTTGCATAACCACTCTGAGCTGCTTTGTCTGTTAATTCTGCCTGTTTTGCTGCAGTTTCTAAATCTGTTAAATCATAGCTTAACAGCACTGCACCTTTTTCTACCACAGAACCTAATTCCGCATTACATTCACTGATTGTTGCATTTACCTGAGCAAAATATGTCTTCTGATTGCTGCTTTCAATAAATCCACTGGTATCTATGGTTTCTTCAATATCACGAATTTGAGCTTCATCCACAGTAACCATCTGGGCAGCTTCCGGTGTAATTGCTCCTAAAAGCTTTGAAAATAAAAATAACGCCACTACTGTAATTCCAATAGCGATTGTAACTATCTTCCCTGTTTTGATTGGTTTTTTCTGCTTTGGTGCAGTAACTGCTCCCTCTACTGCTTCTACCTGATTCTTCTTTTTCATTTTATGCATCCTCCCTCTCATCTTCTTCATTCAGATAATCTGCCTCTATTCTTCCATCGCGAATTCGAATTACACGTTTTGCCTGTGCCGCAATGTCATTGTCATGAGTAATTAGAATTACGGTTCTTCCGTCTTTGTGAAGATTTTTTAATATCTCAAGAATTTCCTTGCTGGACCTTGAATCCAAGTTACCTGTTGGCTCATCTGCCAAAATCACCGGTGGCTTCGCCGCAATGGCTCTTGCAATGGCAACTCTCTGTTGCTGCCCTCCGGACATTTCTGATGGTTTATGGTCCAATCTATGGGATAAGCCCACCATCTCTAAAGATGCCAGCGCCAATTCCCTACGTTCTTTCTTTCCGATTCCTCTGTAAATCAATGGCAGTTCCACATTTTCTACTGCAGTTAAATTTGGTATCAGGTTAAATCCCTGAAAGATAAAACCAATTTCTCGATTTCTAATATCGGATAAGTCATCATCCCGCATATGGGACACATCTGCTCCATTTAGAAAATACTGTCCTGCACTTGGAACATCCAAACACCCCAGCATGTTCATCAATGTGGACTTTCCTGAACCGGACTGTCCAATGATTGCTACAAATTCTCCATGAGCAATGGATAAATTCACACCATCCAAAGCACGTACTTCATTTTCGCCGGGATTATATATCTTGTAGATATTCCGAATGTCGATTAAAGCACTCATTTCTTTTCTCCTCTCACCTCTACTTAATACAAATTTTTCCATATTTGTATTATTCAAGTAGTACAATAATACATTTTATATGATTTGTCAAGGGATATTTTCTTAAGAATTCCAAAGATTTTTTTAATTTAGCTGTGCCTGGCTGGCTTCATAAAGGGAAGTATTGTTGAAAATTAGAAAGGGAGCCAGGGGCTGGCTCCGCTTTATTTAGTGTTTTCCTCTATATTCTTATCTTTTGATTTTAATTGTTTTTACATAACCAGTGCTAGTTTTGAAAAGTTTTTTGTAGGTGCTTACTTTCTTGGATGGACACTTTATTACTGCTTTTTTGTTAATTCCTTTTATTGCATTCTTTCCTACGGATTTTAATTTTGTAGATTTTATTGTTAAGGTTTTTAGGTTTTTACATCCGTAGAATGCGCTTGTTTTAATTGTTGATACATCCTTTCCTACAGTAACACTCTTTAATTTCTTACAATTCTTAAATGCATTTTTGCCGATTACCTTTACATTAGAACCAATTGTGACCTTTGTTAATTTACTCATATTAATGCATGCTTTATCGCTTACTGTGGTAACTTTGTAGGTCTTATTGTTGTATTTTATTGTTGTCGGAATGGTAATGATTTTGCTGTTCTTATTTTCTGGTGCCTGATAAGCTACAGAAGCGTTGTTTTTCGTTGTGCTAAGTACTTTGTAGGATGCTCCTTTTACTACGACAACATCATTTTTCTTTACAGGCTTCGGTGTTGGAGTTGCTGTTTCGGTAACTTCCGGCGTCTTGGTTACTTCTGGTGTTATGCTTGCTTCCGGTGTTATGCTTGGAGTTGTGGACACCTGAGGTGTTGAGGAGGTAACCTCATCTTTCTTAGTTAAATTGATTGTCACTGGTTCTGCCACTGCATCTTCGCCATAAATTGACGTATACCCTCCACGATACAAAGTTGCCAATTTATCGTACAGCTTGGAGTACAAATCAGGATTAAATGTGCTGCTGCTTGCACTGAAACCACATCCTGATAAATCCATATCTACCACTTCTAAGCCAAGAGGGCTTGTACCGCCACGTTCTTCAAAGCCTTCAGATTCCATACCTGTATTATTATAATTAATACGAACTTTTGGATTTTCTTTATTTGTAGCTCCTTTCGTACTTACAAAACTGATGCTTGCAAAAGTTCCGTAAGTCCAGTTTGCACTGTTCCAATATGGATCGTCCGCAATTTCATTCTTATTATAAATTGTTTCAGGAATAACACTTCCACCAATAAAGTTGCCTTCTGCATCAAAGTTTGCTGCGTCATCTGTGGAATCATACTTTGTATCGCCAGGTGCTGTGTAAATTCCATCACCACCTAATAGATTACATGTGATTGCAGCCATTCCATCACGATCTGTATAGGAAGCAATTCTAGTAGAGCGATACCATGCATTTCCTCCGGTTGCTGTAGGATGAATAAACATCGTACATCCCATTGCTGCATAATATCTTCCAAGTTCAGGGAAGAAGTGACCGTCCATGCAAATATCTATACCTGCCTTACCCCATGGAGTGTCTATAATCTTTGGTGTAGTTCCTGATACGGACCACTGCCATTCCATATTTCCCGCACGGTGGATTTTCTGATAAGAATCGATTGTTCCATCCGGATAAAGAATTGCTGCTGAGTTATATACTTTTTCTGCGTTATCTAATGTATTATTGTTTTTGTCATCATAAATAGAACCGCTTTCGTCCTTTTCTGTCATACCAAAAATAATGTACATATTATATTTCTTAGCATACTCTGACAAAGTTTCTGTGCTAGGTCCAGGTATGGTTTCTGCGGTGTACACCTGCATAGACACACCATATTTATGGTAAAATGGATCCTGATCCGGTTCCAAATATCCGTAACCACTTAATACCGTTTCCGGAAATACCAAAATATTCACGCCCTGCTCACCAGCTTCTTCAATGTAGTCAATCATCTTTGCAAGGGTTTTGGATTTATTCCCCCAATATCCAGTCATATTTACAGTTGCCACCTTTGGTCCATCGGAAACTGCTTTATAGGAAAGACTTTCTCCTGATTTTACTTTATCTGCAAGTTCCTTATAAAGCTGTGCATACATTTCCGGATTAAAATCAATGTTAGAACATGTAGTACCGGTAGTTGCTGTCAATGCAACGGTGTTTGTCAGCACGCCTGCTTCACCGGTAATAATTTTAGCATTATTTGTCTTACTTCCATCCGATGTTTCTTCACCTGCGTAGTAATGAACTCCACTAAATTCGCCATTTAAAATGACACTACCGCCAGGGAAATCACCATCTTTTCCAACTAAATCGGAACTTAAAATAGTAAAACCGTCACGGGAAGCAATGCTCTCTAAGCGAAGCTTGTAATATTCTTCCCAGTTTTCCATATTGTTCACACTCCAGCCACCGCCGGTTGCCGTTGGATTTACTAAAATGTTACATCCCATTGCGGAATAATACCGTTCTAACTCCGGTGTAGAATAGGTATCGAAACATATGCTGATACCAAGCTTTCCGTATTCTCCGGCATCAATGATTACTGGTGTTTCACCAGGCACACACCAACTTCCCTCTACCGGAGTAATCTTCTGGTATGCTGTAACATCACCTTCCGGTGAACATACAAATGCTGAGTTATAGGCATGCTCGTTGTCGTTTTCTATTGTCTGTGTTGCGCCATAGATAATCCACATATCATCTTCATCTGCGATTTCTGCAAATTTTTGAGCTGTTGGACCATCTAAAGGTTCTGCACTATCTACTGCCCATTTATATTCTTCTGAATTTGGATCACTTGAGGCTACATAACCTGTCACACACATTTCCGGGAATACTAAGATTTTTACTCCCTTCTCGTCTGCTTCCGCAATATATTGTTCCATACTCGCAATATTTTTTCCTTTATCGCCTACTGTTGCCTCAAAATTTACCACACCAAGTTCATTGGCGGCAAATTCGTGAGATACGCTAATCTGTTCTAGCCTTTCACTTCTTGTATACTGTCCTGACTGTCCACTATACGCATAGGAAGAAACAGAAGCTAAAGGAGTCACTGCTACCGCTGCTGCTAAGCCAAATACGGCTATCTTTTTTGATAACCTGAAAACAATATTCTTTTTCATAATCATTCTCCTTTACAATCCAAAATTATAAACTCAGACTAAAAAAAGATACGCGTATTTGAAAAAACAAAAAGGAGCCGTGTTATACACGACTCCTTTGTCTGAACCATTTTTTCTGTGCTCATTCTAGCACCAGCTTCATTCCTTGTCAATGATTAAAAATATTTTTGTTACATATTTGTTACAATTTTATTGCATTTCACGATTTTTTCTATTATATTTCTTTATTTTTCGGCATTTTTTCAGTCATATTTACCATCCAACGTTTTGACTTGAATATGATGGTACATAACAGAACTCTTACATATTCTTCTAGCGAAAGAATGAAATAGACATAGTGAATTGGTAATTTCCATACATAAGCAGAAAGTAATCCTAAAGGTACTCCGAATATCCATGTTCCTATCATGTCTACTGCCATAATGTACTTTGTTTTTCCGCCGCTTCGTAAGATTCCTCCACCTAATACCATGTTAATGACTTTCGCCGGAAATACCAATGCATAGGCAAATAGAATATATACTGTCAACTGTCTTGTATCTGCACTTACCTGAAACATTTTTACATAAAAACTGCCAAGCAATGCTATGAGTGCTGAAATAATCACTGCTGTCACAATAGTGACTTTTACAAAGCTCTTTGAATCTGCATAGGCTCTTTCTTTATCATCTTTTCCAAGCAAATTTCCAATCATAACTCCCGCCGCTGCGGATACCCCGGATAAGGCTCCAATGGCTAAGGTCTGCAATGGATAGGTCAAGGTCATAGCTGCACAGCTTTCTGTTCCGATGCGCCCATAAATGATTGCATACACATTTTCTCCAAGACTCCAAAGGAATTCACAGCAAAGAATCGGTGCAAGTATCAGTACAATTTTCTTTAAAAATTCCTTATCAAAGCGAATAGTTGGATTTAATTCCACTTTCTTTTTCTTATTTACTTTCAAAAACATTCCAAAAATGATAAGCAATTCTATAATTCGGGAAATTGCTGTTGCCAGAGCCGCTCCCGCAACTCCCATGGCCGGAAAACTTCCCACTCCAAATATCATCAGATAATTCAAAACTGTATTTGAAACAACAGAAACTCCGCCTGCTATCATAGGTATTTTCGCAGCATCCATATTTCGCAGTAAAGCGGACAACATCAGCGTTACCGTCTGTGGCAGAAAGCCTATCGTCATTATCCTTAGATAAACCACTGCTTCTCCAACCGTTTCTGCATCCTTGGAATACAGACTCATAATCTGCTCTGGTATACTTAAGGACAATATCATAAATATCAAAGCCACCAGTAATGCCATATACAGATTCGAAAAGAAACTGTCACTTACTCCCTTCTTCTGCCGGCTTCCACAATACTGCGCTATCAAAATTCCTGCCACCGTTACAATCGCTGTCATCGTCACTGTAAACAATGAAATAAATTTTGCTCCCAAGCCAACCCCTGCAATACTTGCGCTTCCCAATCTACCAATCATAATCTGGTCAATCAGGCTTAAAGCTGCCTGCAATAACCCCTGTATGGTAATCGGAAGTGCCACTCGAAACATATCTCTAAAAAACTGTTTCTTCATATTTTATACCCCCTTTGCTACTTATAGTATAAGAACATTTTCCATTGTATTCCACAAGTATATTGGCATTTACTAACACAATACTGCTGTTTCAGTGGTTTTGGCGACGATAAAAAACGACCTCGAAGGTTAGATTATTCTAACCTTCGAGGTCTGCTCTAGCTTTGCTTTAAGTTCTATGCTACAATCATTATCTTATTCAATCTTCTTCCCAAATCTATAATTTTCAGGATATTTTATATTGTATATATCCGCTCCATATGGAATATCTAAGGTACGATTTTCACTTAATACATACTCCTTATCCCCAATCTTAAAAATACATCCTGGTTCATAATCTGTAAACCGTAAACCAGTTGATGTTATATGTTTATATTGAATATCATATTTTTCCTTAGAATGAATTGCTCCTTCATTTTTACCGCCTGAATAAAATTGCGTTGCTTCCTTGTTTCCCATTTTTACCGTAAAAAATCCGTTTTCCATACCAGCTTCATTCAAAAACTGTCTAATTTCTTCATCCGAATAAGATAAACCTATATACACTGGATCATCTGCTGTCATATAAAGCCAAAAATCCACATATTTCTGCAGGGTTTCATCGTATGCTGCGCCTCGCATATCTTCCGAATTCACATCTCCGATGCCTTTATCTGATGTGTACACTGCATGTTCAACACCATCTGATGATACATATTTAAAATAATACTGTCTTCCGAAATCTAATACATTATTTTTCGCTTTAATATCAGAAAGCAAGTCCATATCAACTTCAGGAATTTGGACCGATGTAAACCGGACACCTG
>CAYVCL010000099.1:0-8782 GCA_964450185.1 uncultured Lachnospiraceae bacterium
ATATATTATATGTCATATAATATTATAAAATTTAATATTATTTGGAAGCAAAAGTAATTGTATCTTAGAGGAGAAAGAGGAAAGAATATGGTATTTAATACAGGTTCCACACTTCTGGATGCCATTGTGCTTGCTGTTGTTTCGAGAACACAGAGGGGAACTTATGGTTATAGTATCACTCAGGAAGTAAGGTCGGTTCTTGAAATATCTGAGTCAACATTATATCCTGTGCTGAGAAGACTGCAGAAGGATGACTGCTTAGAAGTGTACGACGAACAGCATGGTGGAAGAAACAGAAGATATTATAAGCTTACAGATAAGGGGAAAACAGTATTGGAAAATTACAAAGAGGAATGGATTCGATACTCAGAGAAAATAACCATGATGTTTGAAGGAGGATTAAAAGATGACTAAGCAGGAGTTTTTGGAAAAATTAAATAATCTTTTAAGTGATATTCCAAAGACGGAACGGGATAGTGCTATACAGTATTATGAAGAATACTTTGAGGAGGCAGGCATTGGGGAATATGGCATGATTCCTGAAGATATGGAAACGCCGGAGGCGATTGCGCAGGATATTCGTGCAGGCCTGGGAAATGAGGGTCAGCCCGAGGAAAGCTATTTTGAAAAAGAAGAAAATGTCACAAAAGAGAAGCAACCTGTGGACAGTTCAAAAATAATATTACTTATTATTCTGGCGGTATTTACCTCACCGATATGGGGAAGCGTACTGGTTTCGATAGCAGGAGTTCTTATTGGAGTTGTGTGTGCCTTATTTGGGATTGTGGTTGCAATCGTTTCGATTATGGCAAGCTTACTGGTAGTTGGTATTGTAGTTGTTGTAATTGGTGCAATGAAGTTAGTGGTAGCACCGGTTGCTGGAATTACCGCTATAGGGGTAGGACTTATTTTGTTTGGAATAGGTTTGTTGCTGTTAATGTTTGTAATATGGAACTTCAGTGTGTTGATTCCGGCAATCTTTCATGGAATCGGTTGGATATTCCAAAGAATTTTTGGAAGAAAGGAGAAGGGTGTAAATGAAAAAGTTTTATAAAGGCACTCTGATTACTGCCCTGATTTGTATCGTGTTCGGGCTTGGAATGGTGGTGGCAGGAGCAGTACAGGGAGGATTCCAACTGTTTTTGAATATGGTGGATAATAATGAGTTTGCGATTTCTGGTGATGTTTTTCCTTCTTGGTATTGGTTTGATGAGGATGTAGAGTATGAAGAGGGGGAATATTACTTTCAGACAGAAGAAGTTGAGAAGTTAAATCTGGATATTGGGGCGAGTATTTTAGAAATTAAATATGCAGATACTGATCAATACTATATACACATGCAACAAACGCCTGTGGGGTGTGTAAGCTGTAATGTGGAAAATGGTGTGCTGTTCATAGAAAGTAGTGTGGAAACCCCAAAAATTAGTTTTGGAACTGCAAAAACAAAGGCTAACAAAATTACACTTACAATTCCGGAGAATGCAAAAATAAAAGAATTTGAAATGATTTTGGGTGCAGGTTCTTGTACAGGAAAATATCTTTCTGCCGATAATATTACTATAGAAGTTGGAGCCGGAAATTTAGAACTGGACAAATTAGAGGCAGAAAAATCATTGAGCTTACTGGTAGGAGCAGGAAACGTTGAGGCAGATAGTATCGAAGCCGGACAGTTAGAAGTAGAATGTGGGGCTGGAAGATGCTTTATAGACGGTGCTATGACAGTAGAAGATATTGATGTGACTTGTGACGCAGGCTATGTGTACATGGACATTGAAGGTACAGAGAATAGCTATAATTATGACTTGGAATGTTCCGTAGGAAGCATAAAGATGGCAGGTAAACAGTATAGCGGTCTGGATTTTAGCAAAGAAATAGACAATGATGCCGAGAAAACTCTGACAGCAGAATGTAACGTTGGTTGCATAGAAATTGATTTTGAAAAATAAAGGAGAGAAGAAAAATGGGAGAAAAAAGATTATACCGCTCAAACAACAATAAGGTATTATTAGGAATCTGTGGAGGAATTGGAGAATACTTAAATGTAGATCCGGTAGTTATCAGACTGTTATGGGTTATTTTCTGTTGCATGGGTGGCAGTGGTGTACTTGCATATATCATTGCAGCGATTATTATTCCATATCAGCAGTAGGAAAATGAAAACTGAATAGAAACAAAAAACAAGGTCATACTCTTAAGGTAGAAAGGGGTATGGCCTTATTATGTCAAAAAAGAAAGAAATTAAATTAAGTGAACTCACACCAGAAGAACAGTTAAAATATGAAGTAGCAGAGGAACTGGGACTTTTGCCAAGAGTATTGGAAGAAGGTTGGAAAAGTTTATCTTCCAAAGAAACAGGAAAAATTGGCGGTATGGTAAACCAAAGAAAAAAGAAATTAAACCAAGAAAGTCGCTAGGAAAAGAAAAGCCACTGTTTTTCCGCAGATAATAACTTGCAAATGACAAGAAACGTTGATATACTTTATTAAAAATGCATTGTGGAGGCAGGATATGTTAGAATTACAAAATATATGCTTGACGGTTTCGGATGAACAGGAAGGAACCAAAGAGATTTTAAAAAATATTAACTTAAAAATAGAAGATCGTTTTGTTGCCATCACAGGACCGAACGGAGGAGGAAAGTCTACTCTGGCAAAAATAATTGCAGGGATTCGTCAACCGACCAGTGGAAAAATTCTTTTAGATGGTGTGGATATTACGAACATGAGCATTACGGAACGAGCAAAACAGGGAATTAGTTTTGCTTTTCAGCAGCCGGTAAGATTTAAAGGAGTTACGGTAAAAGATTTGATTCGTCTGGCGGCTGGTGAAAATCTTACAACAGCTCAGGCATGTTCTTACCTATCTGAAGTAGGTTTATGTGCCAGAGATTATATTGACCGTGAAGTGAATGCGAGTTTATCCGGTGGAGAATTGAAGAGAATCGAAATTGCAATGATTATTGCCAGAGGAACGAAATTATCCATCTTTGATGAGCCGGAAGCAGGAATTGACCTTTGGAGTTTCAATAATCTGATTCGTGTTTTTGAAAAAATGCATGAGGAAATTAATGGTTCTATTTTAATCATTTCTCATCAGGAACGTATTTTGAATATTGCAGATAAAATTATCGTTCTGGCAAACGGAGAAGTGGCAAAAATCGGAACAAAAGATGAAATTCTGCCGGAATTGCTTAATGGCGGCGGAAGCTGTAGATTCTATAAAGGAGAGTGCTAATCATGGATGCAATACAAATGAGTTTATTAGAGCAGGTTGCCGGATTGCATGAAGTGCCGGAAGGGGCGTACAACATCAGAGCGAATGGAGAATCTGCCGGAAGAAATACAACAGCCAATATTGACATTGTTACCAAAACTGATAAACAGGGAATTGACATTATCATTAAGGACGGAACAAAAAATGAAAGTGTGCATATTCCGGTGTTGTTAAGCCAGAGTGGTTTGAAAGAAATGGTATACAACGATTTCATTATTGGCGAGAATTGCGATGTGACAATTATTGCAGGTTGTGGAATTCACAATAGTGGCGATGAGGATTCTGAACACGATGGAATCCACAGCTTTTTTGTAGGAAAGAATTCGAAAGTAAAATATGTAGAAAAACATTACGGTGCCGGAGATGGAAAAGGTAGCCGTGTGATGAATCCTACTACAGTAGTAGAAATTGAAGACGGTGGTTACATGGAAATGGATACCGTTCAGATAAAAGGTGTAGACTCCACAAAAAGAGTAACTAAGGCGAAATTGAAAAATGATGCGACTTTAGTAATCAAAGAAAAAATTATGACACATGGCACTCAGTTTGCAGAAACTAATTTTGAGGTAGACTTGGATGGTGAAAACTCAGGTACCAATGTAATTTCTCGTTCTGTGGCAAAAGATGATTCCCGTCAGTTGTTTTTATCTAAGATTAATGGAAATAACAAGTGCAGTGGTCATACCGAGTGTGACGCCATTATTATGGACAAT
Source organism: uncultured Lachnospiraceae bacterium (assembly GCA_964450185.1). GTDB lineage: Bacteria > Bacillota > Clostridia > Lachnospirales > Lachnospiraceae > RUG11237. The sequence continues at coordinate 3,987 of CAYVCL010000099.1, forward strand.
GCCAGTGTCAGTGCGGTTCCGGAAATTACCGCAAATCATATTGATGCAAGCCTGATTCATGAGGCGGCCATCGGAAAAATTGCCGGAGAGCAAATTATTAAATTAATGACGTTAGGTCTTACAGAAGAAGAAGCAGAAGCACAGATTATTAACGGATTTTTAAAATAGTGTAGGGGGAATGAAGTAGTGAAAGCAAAAAAGTTTGGAAAAGGTTATTGGAAAAAGTTTTCCGAGGGAATACAAAGAGAATGGGTAGTAACCAATGGAATCGGTGGTTACGCAGGCAGTTCTATTATTGGCGCCCATACCAGAAAGCATAATGGGATGTTGATTGCCAGCCTGCATGCGCCGGTAGAACGTTATATGGTTTTATCCAAAATCAATGAAAAGTTAGAAATTGGAGATAAAGAATATTCATTTTTTACCAATCAAAGACCCGGTGGAAATAATGAAGAAGGCCAGAAATATTTGCAAAGATTTTGCTATGATTATGTGCCGGAATTTACTTATTATGCCGGAGGAATTTTTGTTACCAAGACAATTTCCATGGAATATGGGAAAAACACAGTGGCATGTACTTATGATATTTTAGGTGGCAGCAGTGAGGCTGTACTCACTTTGGTACCGTTATTTAACTATAGGGACCACCATGAACGAAGCGAGCGTGCGGATTTGAAGTTTGAGGTATCTAATTCCAACCAGACAATCACACTAGTGCCTGAAAAAAATAAAAATGTCAATATTCGTATGTATGTTAGCGAAGGTGAAATATCCCAACGCGAAGAAATTTACGATGTAGATATGGAATTGCAGACAGAAATTTCTACCGGAATGACCTGTATTGAAAATAATTATACACCATATGAAATTGCAGTTTCCATCCAGCCGGGAGAACATAAAAAAGTTTCTGTCATTTGTACTATAGAAGAAGGCGAAATTCCAAAGGATGGTTTTGCCATTGTGGAGGCAGAAAGAAAACGTTGCATGGAATTAGAGAAAAAAGCAGGACTTCCGGATGATTTTGCAAATACTTTGGTTCATGCAGCAGACCAGTTTATCGTACAGAGAGAATCTACTGGAGGAAAAACAGTTTTGGCGGGACTTCCGTGGTTTACAGACTGGGGCAGAGATACTATGATTGCACTGCAGGGACTTACTCTTGTGACAAAACGTTTTGAAGATACTAGAGAAATCCTTAAAACCTTTGCTCAGTATGTAAAAAAAGGTCTGGTGCCAAATATGTTCCCGGATGAAGGGTTAGAACCTTTATATAATACGGTAGATGCCTCTATGTGGTATTTTTATTCCGTGGAAAAATATCTGGAATATACAGGGACTGAGGAAGATTATCAGTTTATTCAGAAAGAGATATATCCGAAATTAAAAGAAATCATTCATTACTATCAGGAAGGAACGGACTTTTCCATTTATATGGATAAGGACTACTTAATTCACGCTGGTGGCGGACTTGACCAGGTAACATGGATGGATGTGCGTGTGGGTGAATGGGTTGTGACACCACGTCACGGAAAACCGGTAGAAATCAGTGCGCTTTGGTATAATGCCCTTTGTGTGATGGAACAGTTGGCAAACCGTTTTGGTGATGAAGAAGAAAAGACTTATGCTGCATTGGCAGAAAAAGTGAAAACTTCCTTTGTAGATAAGTTCTGGAATCCGGAAAAGAATTGTTTATATGATGTGGTTGACGATTCAGAAAATGATGATAAAATACGTCCAAATCAGATTTGGGCAGTTTCCCTGCCACACACGATGTTGTCCGAAGAACAGGAAAAAGCAGTGGTAGACACTGTGGTTTCTCATTTGTATGCAACCTACGGACTTCGCTCTCTGTCACCGGAAGATGCAGAATACAAGGGAATTTATGCAGGAAAGCTTCATGACAGAGATGCGGCTTACCATCAGGGAACCTGTTGGGGCTTCCCGCTGGGCGGTTTGATTACAGCATATTTAAAAGTTTATGGAGATACCGAAGACGGCAGAGCTTTTGCGAAAAAGTTGATTGCACCGTTGGAAGACCATTTGATGGACGGCTGTATTGGTAGTATTGCAGAAATCTTTGACGGAAATGAGCCAAACATTTCCAGAGGCTGTTATGGACAGGCATGGAGTGTTGGCGAAATTTTAAGAGCCTATGTGGAAGGAAACTTATGGAACGCGTAATACATGAAATTCCACCTATGTATGATGAAAATTCCAAAATACTGATTTTAGGTTCTTTTCCGTCTGTAAAATCCAGAGAAAGCCAGTTTTTTTATGGACATCCTCAAAATCGTTTTTGGAAAGTACTGGCGCAGATTTTCAAACAACAAGTGCCGGTTTCCATCGAAGAAAAAAAGAAATTATTAATAGAGAACCATGTTGCAGTATGGGATGTGATTGCCAGCTGCAACATCGAAGGTTCCTCCGACAGCAGCATCAAAGATGTAATACCAAATGATTTAAGCTGCATTTTAGAGAAAGCAGATATCAAGCAGATTTATTGTAATGGAGGTACATCTTACCGCCTCTATGAAAAATATTGTGAACCCATTTTGGGACGTACAGCAATCAAGCTTCCAAGCACCAGCCCGGCAAACGCCGCTTACCGGTTGGAACGATTGGTGGAGCAGTGGACACGGATTCAAGAGGGCTTGTAAGTGTAGAGCAAATCATAATGTACACAGAATGTAAAGAGTTGAGGGAAAATCTTTGGATTTTCCCTCAACTTTTATCATATCATTTTAACCACCTATTTTTAAAAATCAGCCACTTATCTAAAAGTAGTGGTATTTTATTTTGGATGGTTTATACTGTAATCATCGAAAGGAGGCAGCATATGCAAATTGAAATCAAGATAGACCCTTCCTGCAAAATACCTAAAATTGTAATTATGACAGATACCATTTCAGAAGAAGTGAATACGATTGTGAGAAAGCTATCAGAAGATGTACCTAAAGTGCTTACCGGTTTTCAAGAAGATGTTGCAGAAATTATTGAGCCCACAGAGATACTCAGATTTTATGCAAATAGTGGGAAAGTGTATGCCATTACAAATAAGGGAGAATTTGTTATAAGGATGCGATTATATGAGATAGAAACACAATTACAGCTTCCAAACTTTGTTCGTATATCAAATTCGGAGATTATAAATCTAAAAAAAGTCAAAAATTTTGATTTGAGTTTTACCGGTACAATTTGTGTTACTTTATTGGATGGAACAGTAACTTATGTATCCAGACGCTATGTTTCAAAAATCAAAAAAATATTAGGAATATGAGGTGGAATTTATGAAAAAAAACATTTTAAAAAGATGCTTAGTGGGAGCACCCATTGGATTGCTAATTGCACAGGTCATCAGTATATGGATTTCTGTAATAATAAATGACGGCACTTACTATGCCGTGGTGCCGGAATTAATTACAATCTGTAAATCCGAAACAAATGCAGTGATTATGCAGACCATATGTGCACTTTTATATGGTGCCATGTGGGCAGGAAGCACAATTATTTGGGAGATAGATGAATGGAGTATCTTAAAACAGAGCAGTATACATTTTTTGATTACATCCATTGTTACCTTTCCGGTTGCATATATTACAAGGTGGATGGAACATACTGTCAGCGGTGTGATATCCTATTTTGCAATCTTTCTAATGATTTATGTTGGAATTTGGATAACCCAGTATTTATCCATGAAGAAAAAGATTGAACAGTTAAATGCTAAGGTGAAAGAAAATGAGGGCAACTAATTTGAATAATATGAAAAAAGTAATTGCTATTTTTAATACATTGCTATTAATACTTTGCTTCACTGCATGTGGAGGTGATGCAAGTGTAACAGAAAAAAATGAAGAATCCTTCCATGAAAAGGTTAAAAAACTTGAAAGTAAACAAGTGAACATTCAAGCATTAACAGAATTTGAATGGGATTTGTTGTATATTTTTAGTCCTTATACATCAAAAGAAGAAATAGAAGAAATTATTGGTTTTGAATCGAAGGATATCGTGGATAATATGGCAGACGAAAGCACCACATATTTACTATTTGTAAAAGATAATGCAGTAGTGGCAAAGATATGTGGGTCAACAGATTCGTTGGGCTATACATTTGACTTTGGGTGTTATGAGAAATATTTGCGTATAGATAACTCGCAAGAAGCTACATTTCTTGTTACGGAAGAAAGAGGAGCGAAGTTACTGGAATATGAACAAAAAAAGTAAATTAACAATAAAAACAGTTGACAAACACCAAAATTCCAACTAATATAATTTTAGTGAAATTAACACATCAAATAAGAAAAAGATAGTGAAAAAGAGGAGTACACATGACACCCTTACCAGAGAGAAATTCCCAAGGCTGCAAGGAATTTTTAAGAAGGAAATGTGGAAGGTAGCTTTGGAATCGGAATATGGAACCTTGGTTAGCTGAGCCTAACCAAACAGTACAAATTCACGCCTCATCCCCGTTAAAGGATATGGTTTTAACCAACAGAGATAATGAACAATCATTCATTAATAAAGGTGGTACCGCGAGCAATTCGCCCTTTACACAATCCGTGTAGAGGGCTTTTTTATACTTTCACTTACAAGAATGAGTATCAATCCAACAGAAAGTCCAGTTGCTACCATTGTTTAATTAAACAGGGATGTATTTACTAATTCACTAAACATATTGTACAAAGCACTGTGGCGGAAGGCGACTGTGGAGAAAGATTCGAAGTTCTAAGCATCCCTTCAATAACCAGCAATTTCCGGACAGGACGTCCGGAAAAGGAACACCTGAGCAGCGTACAGTA
>CAYVCL010000100.1:0-8530 GCA_964450185.1 uncultured Lachnospiraceae bacterium
ACATTTCGTGGCTGTACCAGCCTTACTACTGTAAAAATCAAACAAGGAATTACCAGCATTCCGAAAAGTACATTTTATGGCTGTACTAATCTTACCAGTCTAAGTCTTTCGGAAGGAATAACAAAGATTGAATCCGGAATGTTTGAGAACTTTAGTAAACTTAAAACCGTTACATTGCCGGACAGTGTAGAGGAAATTGGCGAGAGAGCTTTCTATGGATGTAGTAACTTAAAAAGTATTACGTTGCCGGATAATTTAAAGGACATGGGAAGGCAGGCATTTGAAGGTTGCAGCAGTCTTACTAGCGTGAGCATCCCTAAGGGCGTCACTGTTATAGAAGATAATATGTTTAACGGCTGTACGAGTCTGACTAATGTAGAACTTCAAAAGGGCTTAGCCGAAATCGAGTATGATGTCTTTCAGGGATGTAGTAAGTTAAAGAGTATTACATTGCCTGACAGTATAACGGATCTAGGGTCTAACGTATTTGAAAACTGTAGTAGCCTGACTAGTATAAAGATTCCGTCAGGGTTGACATATATTCCTCCATATGCTTTTTCCGGGTGTACAAATTTAACCAGCGTAACAATTCCGTCAGGAATAACTATAATTTGGGAATTTGCCTTTTATAATTGTAGTAGTCTGACTAGTATAACAATTCCGTCAGGAGTGACTACTATATACGAAGATACTTTTAGTGGCTGTACAAGTTTAAAGAGTGTAACGATTCCGGATACGGTAACTTGTATTAACGAATATGCATTTTCTTCTAGTGAGAGTTTGAAAAGCGTGAAGCTTCCGAGTAAATTGACAACTCTTGGAAACGGTGCATTTAACGGCTCCGGTTTAACAAGTATAACAATTCCGGCAGGAATAAAGGATTTTGGTGATGGGGCATTTGCATATTGTGATAGCCTTCAATCTGTGATTTTTGAAAATGGAACTACGGAGATAGGATATCGTATGTTCGATTCTTGTGAAAAACTTACAAGTGTGACAATTCCCGGCAGTGTGACAACGATTTTGTCAGGGGCATTTGAGAGCTGCACTGGTCTTACTACAATAACGATTCCGAAAAGCGTAACTGATATACAAAGTTGTGCCTTTGAAAATTGCAAATCGCTTGTGAGTGTGAACGGTCTACAAGGAGTAACTCATATCGGAGGTTGGGCATTTGGTGACTGTACTAACCTTACTAATATAACAATTCCAACAGGAATAACCAGTATAGAAGCTGGTACTTTTAGGTATTGCGACAGTCTTGTTAGTGTGGTAATTCCTATGGGAGTAACCAGTATAGGTAAAGATGCTTTTATGCGTTGTTCAAATCTTAGTAGTGTAACAATTCCAAGTAGTGTAACAACTATTGGAGATGAAGTATTTAGTTTTTGTTTTCAGTTGGATAGTATAGAAATTCCCGCAAGTGTAAGCAGTATCGGAAAAAATTTGTTTACGAGTAATAAATGTACATGGATTTTATGTGAAAAAGATTCCTATGCAGAACAGTATGCAAAGGATAATGAAATGTACTATAGATATATTGGAGAACTTCTAACACAAAACATTACTGCCTCTGATGATATTACAGTAAAATTAGGAAGAACAGTTAATTTAGAGGCGAAAACAGACGGACGTGGAACTTTGACATACGAATCGGATAATACAAGTGTTGCTACGGTAGATGAAAAGGGAAAAGTAAGTGCTAAAGGACAGGGAATTGCCCATATTACTATAACGGCATCAGAAACAAAACACTATGCAGAAGCTCAGAAAATTATTACAATTACAGTACAAGGAGATACCGTGCAACCGACTGCACAGCCAAGTGTGACGGAAGCGCCGAAAGTAACGGAAGAGCCAAAAGTAACAGATGTGCCGAAAGTGACGGAAGCGCCGAAAGTGACGAGTGCACCGAAAGTAACGGAAGCGCCAAAAGTGACGGACGCACCGAAAGCAACAGAAGAGCCAAAAGTGACGGACGCACCGAAAGCAACAGAGGCACCAAAAGTGACGAGTGCACCGAAAGTGACGGAAGCACCAAAAGTGACGGATGCACCGAAAGTAACAGAAGAGCCAAAAGTGACGGACGCACCGAAAGTAACGGAAAAGCCGGAAGTAACAGATGTGCCGAAAGTAACAGAGGCACCAAAAGTGACGGAAGAGCCGAAAGTGACGAAACAGCCGGAAGTAACGGAAGAACCAAAAGTGACAGAGCAGCCGAAGGTGACAGATGTGCCGAAAGTAACAGAAAAGCCGAAAGTGACGGAAAAGCCGAAGGTAACGGAAGAACCAAAAGTGACAGAACGACCAGAGGTAACCAAGAAACCAGAGGTAACCAAGGAGCCGGAAGCAACGAAACAGCCAGAGGCAACCAAGGAGCCGGAAGCAACGAAACAGCCAGAGGTAACTAAGGAGCCAGAAGCAACGAAACAGCCAGAGGCAACCGAACAGCCAGAGGTAACCAAACAGCCGACAGATACAGAAAAAGCTGTCGCTCCAGCTACAATATTGTTATCCAAGACTTCCTACGTATACAACGGAAAATCTCAAAAGCCAAAGGTGACCGTAAAAGACCAGCAAGGTAACGTTATTAGTTCTGAATATTATACGGTAAAATATCAGAACAATAAAAAAGTTGGAAAAGCAACAGTTACAGTCAACTTCAAAGGTAAGTATACCGGAAGCCTGCAGACGAAGTTTACAATTGTACCAAAGGGAACAAGCATCTCAAAAGTAACAGCAAAGTCTAAAGGTATAACCGTGAAGTGGAAAAAACAGACAAAAGAAACCACAGGATATGTGATTGAATATTCCACCAGTTCCAAGTTCAACAAAAAGGCGACAAAGTCTGTAACAGTGTCAAAGAACAAAGTCACTGGGAAGACAATAAAGAAGCTAAAAGCAGGCAAAAAGTATTATGTACGAATAAGAACCTACAAGGTTGTTAAGGAGAATGGAAAGTCAGAAAAGCTTTATTCTATATGGTCTAAAGTGAAATCAGTGAAAGTGAAAAAGTAAGAAACATTAAAATAGGTTGTGGCATATATGCCCACAACCTATTTTTCATCTAGCCATTGCTTTTGTCGACGCAGTCTTTTACGCAGTTCCTGAAGAAAGCGTTCATGTCCGGTCACTTTTATCATAGGACCGAAAGACAAAACTTCAATTAAAAGCTCTGTTTCCTGCTTTTCATTATAATAAATCAGACATTCATAGGTATCTTCCGAAAGCCTTGTGGTATTCTTGTCATAATTGGCAAACTGTAGCATGGCACGTTCCAAGGCATTGCGTTTGTTATGAATTAAAAGACGCACCGGTTCTTTGTAGTAAGTTTGGCGAATCAAAGCATTCAAATCTACTTCCGTATCTAATTTCTTATCCATTAATGTAACTTTACCAATTCGGTCTAAATTCAGAATTTCCAATCGCATTTTGTTATTCTTGGTGTATTCCAAAGCAAGAAGACGGAATTTATCGTTCTTTACAGAATATTCCAAACGGGCTGGCAGATAATGGTGATGCACTCTGTGATTTGTTTTGGAAGTATATTCAATATCCACAAAACAGTGCTGCTCTATGGCAGATAAAAGGCTGCGGAAGCAGGAAATGTAATGAGGATTATCATAATTATCCCCGTTTGTAAAACGGTCATAGTAATGAAATTGGGATTCCTCCCAAAGTATGTCTGCATCTGTAAGTTGGGAAAGCAGCGAATCTCTCTGCTCATCATCTAAGAAAAGTTTCATTCTTTTATCCAATAAAATAGTTTTCACATAAGACTTTTGCAACGTAGTCAAAGGCACATAGAATTTGTCAGAAAGGGTGGAAATATAGTGTGTACCATCCTGTTCACAAAGGCTCCATTCCTTGGAGGAGAGTTTCGGTATCAGGTAGAGCAGACTTTCTTCAAAGCCCTGTTCTTTTACTTTGCCCTTTAAATCTTCTAAGGTAAAGCCTTCCGGATATTGTAAAAGAGCTTGCAATATCTGGTAATAGGAATTATAAACTTCGGAAAATAAATTCATTACAAATCCTCCTCGTACATATGATACATGGTTTGTAAATCACGGTAAAAACGTTTTTCCACAAAAGGACTGCTGCAATGAAATTCTATAATTCGTCCAATAAAAGTACGAATCCACGGAAGCATTTCATTGGCATCAAACACATACTTTTCATATTGGTAGGTAGTTGCATCTAACTGGGTAATTACTCCGCCCTTACCCTCACGTTCTAAGCGGGTCACAATATAGTGTTCGTGGGGTTCCTTGACTTTTAAGGTAAATCGAATCCATTCCAGATGAGTGTGGTGGATATTTTGAAAAGAAACACCCCAGCAGGAAGGCAGATTTTTGGTCAAATTTTCGGAAAGTATTTGGTACTCATCTTCTATAGAAAGAGCGGTTGCTTTTTTGATGGTATCCATGCGTACACAGGTAAAGCGTTTGGTGGATTTTATATAACCGCACAGAAACCGTCTTCCGGTACGGGTGCTGGTAAAAATCTTTAAAGGTACTAAATTCATGGTGCTGTCAGTGTGTTTTTTTGAGCTTTGAATTTCCAGTTCCACAGCTTGGTTATTTTTCATTGCCTGTAATAAGGCAAGCAGCATTTCGTCTTCCAAAGTGTGCACAAAAAAGCTGTGTTTTACACGAAAAAGAACATTTTCGATGGAAAAAGAGTCCATCAACGTACTGCCTAATATGCCCAGGGGAGAAACCAGTTGGAAAAATGTAAAGGCAGAAAGCAGATTAGGATAGGCACGAAAAATCTTGCTCATATCAGGGGAAAGTTGGTAATAAAGAGCTTTTCCCTGCTTTTTCTTAGTGAGTAGTCCAAGACTTTCGTATTCGTTACATTTTCTTCGAACCGTCTGTGCATCTGTAAAAAGGCTGTATGTATCCATAAATCCGTTGGTCAGCTCCTCTGTGGTGTAAGCACCGCCCTGAGATAGAAAATCAAGGATGTGGAAGTGGAGCATAATATCATTGTCCGTAAAACTTTTTGTTTTAAAGACACGATATAGTGGATTAGTGTCTAGCAGATTACTGTCAATGGCAAGGGAGATATTTTTCCCCTTAGCGGTGTAATCTTGCCGTACAAAGTCAGGAAGCCAGCTTTCCAGTCTGCGCCTTTCATTATCATAGGTGCGGGCACTTTTCTGGGTAAAATCATCTCTGGTTTTAAAGCCATACACGAAGAAATCCCTTACATATTCTCTTGTTTTAGAAAAACTTTTCACAAGTTCTTTAAATTCTGACATAATAACCTCCCTATTTATTTATGGTAACATAAAAAAACAAAGGCTCGCAACTTTTTTGAAATGATAACTGGAAATAATTGCTATATACTAAACTCATAAAATGACGAGAGAAAAAAGGAGAGAGAAAAATGTTTGTATTATATGATGAAAAGACAAAATATCCAATTAAGGTATGGTTAAAGGATAAAAGTGAGATAGAGGGAAATTGTTTGGAACAGGCGTATCATTTGGCAAATTTACCATTTTTGCATAAGTGGGTGTGCTTAATGCCGGATACTCATGCAGGAAAGGGGATGCCAATCGGTGGAGTGATTGCAACAAAAGATGTGATTATTCCAAATGCAGTAGGTTCCGACATTGGTTGTGGTATGGTGTTTGCCGCCACTAATATTAAAGTGGAAGACATCAAGGATATCCAGACTGGAAACGGCACGCTGATTCAGTCCATAGTGGGAAGCATTATGCGAACTATTCCCCTGGGAGTGGAGCGGCATAAGTCACCGCAGGAATGTACTGTGTTAGATAAGGCAAAGGAAAACATAGAGGAATATGGGGAAAATAAAGAACTGCTTTCCTTATTAGAAGATGGCTATTATCAGGTGGGAACCCTAGGTGGCGGAAATCATTTTATTGAATTGCAGGAGGACGAAGAAGGATACTTATGCATTATGATTCATTCCGGAAGCCGTCATATGGGAAAATCCATCTGTGATTATTTTCACAATGTGGCGAGAGAGCTGAATAAAACTTATCATAGCTCTGTTCCTGAGGAATATCGTCTGGCATTCCTGCCGGTAAACACCAAGGAGGGAAAGCAGTATATTTGCTGGATGAATTTAGCTCTTGATTACGCCTATGAAAACAGGGCAAAAATGCTTTCAAAAGTCTGTGAAATTGTAAAAGAGCAGATTGAGAAGCATACAGAAATGGAAGTTTTGTTCCAGGGAGAAATTAACTGTCATCACAATTATGCATCCTTGGAAAATCACTATGGAGCCAATGTCTGGGTGCACCGTAAGGGCGCTACCAGAGTGCGTTCAGGAGAACTGGCTGTGATTCCGGGAGCCATGGGTTCCTACAGCTATGTGGTGGAAGGAAAAGGTTGTGAGGAAACTTTCCATACATCTTCTCACGGAGCCGGAAGAAATTATTCCAGAACCGGCGCAAAGCAGGCTTTCAGTGTGGAGCAGGTTATGGTGGACTTAAAGGAAAAGGGCGTTATCTTAGGAAAACGCAAGAAAAACGACGTGGCAGAGGAATGTCACTTTGCTTATAAGGATATTGAAGAAGTAATGAGCGAGCAGCAGGACATGGTAACCGTCCTTCGAAAATTGAAGACGGTTGGCGTCGTGAAAGGATAAGGAAATATTATTTATGCTCCGGTATCGGGATGAAGTCCCTGCCGGGCGGTGCCGGCAGCTATGCTGTGGGGTATACCATAAATATTTCAGATAAATTATTACACCTGTCAAGTGTAATACCTATGTAGGATAGGTTTTGTGATTCGGCGGTTCGAATCCGCCCTGCGTAAGCAGTAGCTAAGTGGTAATAGCGCACAAATAATGGCAAACGGTTAACGTTTGATGGTTCGAATCCATTTCTAAGCTTGTGAATATTCCTTTCGCCGGCACCGGGCAGTTTGCTGCCCGGGAGAGCAGATTTTCTTAAGCTTGTAAAGGTGAGGATACCGCAGAAGAAAAAGTGAGAACAGCAAAGGAGATACTTTTTAAGATTTATCATAAAAAGAGAACCGGCGTCCTTCTTAGGTTTTCACTGCTCAATCACTTTTCCGTGGACAGAAAATGTGAAAGGGGTATGGCACAAGCAATTTTGAAATTCACTTTTGACACAATAGAGTAACAAATATTATATACAGAATATAGGAAGAAAAGGGGAATGAAAATGAAGATTATAATTAAGGATAATCAGGCTGGTTTTGTTAAGAAGAATGGTCTGTTTGTAAAGATGATTACGGCAGGAACTTATCACTTTTCCAAAACTCTGGGTTATGAGGTGCAGATAGAGGAAATGATGGGGGAAGTAGATTATTTAGAGGTTCCATACCAGATATTGCAGCGGGATGAAAATTTCCAAAAATCCACAGTACATATGGTAATACCGGATGGCTATGCAGGTTTTCTCTATGTGGATGACAACTTAGTGTCTGTGGCAAACCGCAGGGAATATACTTTCTGGAACGTATTTGAAAAGCACAGCATAAAGCTGGTGTCTATGGAAGAACCGGTGATTGGCAAAGAGGTTACAAAGCAGATGCTTTCTCATGTGCCAGTCAGAATGTACAAGACAGCATCCATCGGAGATGGCGAGTGTGGTTTGTTGTACTATAATAATATCCTGCAGAAAAAACTTACCAAGGGAATTTATTCTTTTTGGAATTATAATACGGAAGTTATGGTTAAAATATTCGACCTGCGTCAGCAGAAGCTTGATATTGTAGGTCAGGAAATCCTTACCAAAGACAAAATCGGAATCCGCATGAATATGGTGTGTATGTATCGGATTTCCAACGTAGAGGAGTTTGTAGAAAAAATAACAAACTTAAAGGAACAGCTCTATTCCTGTGTACAGTTAGTACTGCGGGAACATACCGGCAACTACAAGCTGGACGAAATTCTGGAGCTAAAGGAACAGATTTCCAAAGAAGTTTTTGAAAGCCTGAAAAAGAAAGAGAAGGATTTCTGCATAGAAATTCTGGATGTGGGCATCAAAGACATTATTCTTCCGGGAGAAATCAGGGATATTATGAACACAGTTCTGGTAGCAGAAAAGACCGCCCAGGCAAATGTAATATCCAGAAGGGAGGAAGTAGCTTCCACCCGTTCCCTCCTAAACACTGCAAAGCTTATGGAGGACAACAAGACCTTGTATAAGCTGAAGGAATTGGAGTATCTGGAGCGTATTTGCGATAAGGTAGGGGAAATTTCGGTTACCGGAAATGGAGGATTGATAGAGCAGTTGGGGAAGTTGATGGAAACGGCGTAGAAAAGGGATAGTTAAGAAGAGTTGCAGGCTTTGGGATGGTTAATCGTTAAGGATGCAACTCTTTTTTCTTGGAATAGTATCGTTCGTTAATTATTCCAATATTTCTTAGCATATTCCTCTGCTACGTCTTTAGTCAGTTCAAATTTCAGCTCAATCTTAGATATTGTGTCTTCGTAGGAAAGTCCAAATTCCTTACAGGTTTCGATTAATACTCGAATCCCATCTTCAGTTCCTTTTTTAATTCCAATTTCCAAAATATTCATC
>CAYVCL010000101.1:0-8457 GCA_964450185.1 uncultured Lachnospiraceae bacterium
GTTTAGGCTATGAAAATGTATATACAATAACTAAAACTGGTGAATTTTCAAGAAGTAATACGTGTTGTCCATAGTATTAAAACTCATATCAATACGTTTCCACTTAAAATCTAATACTCCTAATTCGTCAAACACATCTTGCATTACCTTTTTAAACGCTGTGTATTCCGTTAAAATGTAGCCATTGTTATTCTTATTAGGATTTACACGCATATAGGTTTCATTCTTATCCTTATTTCTGACCTTGCGAATATTGCAATTAACAATAATGTTATTTTTATTTGCTTCATCCAAATCAATAACTTCCTGTGTTGTGCCATTTCCAGTATGGAAACCTACTTGCGTTTCATTGTTTCTTAAATATGCTAATCTCGTGTTAACATTCATAAATTTAATCCTCCTTCGTAGTGTGTTGATTAGCATTTTGTTGTAGTGTGTATGTGTCACTACTAACTTCTTCTCCATTGGAAATGACAAAAAACGTGAAAATATCATCATCAAAACAACACCAAAAACAAAAAAGCACTATATATAGACTTTCAAATCTACATATAGTGCTTCGTTCCAAATCTATGTAATACCTATTTTTAATTTTGGTACACTTGACAAAATTATTAAATTGTGATATAAAAATCAGCCATAATAAGTAACTTCTCTTATACGCTCTGATATGCTAGCATCAATTATCTTCCAAAATTCTTTATCAGAAACATTGATATCAATATCTCCACTTTCAATGTCAGATAAAAACTGCTCTATCCACTCATCAAATTCATCTCCTCTTTCTACAAACGCATCATATAATTGGGTTTCTATGGTACTACTACAATAATCCATAATCATACCATATTTAGTTTCACCCACTTTGTTTTTCAATTTTTCCAACAATTCACCATCAACATTATAATCCTTAAAGTAATCGGCAACCCGTTCATCATTCATCACATATTTCTTACGCTCAAAAAAATCATTTATTAACTCTTTAATAAACCCATTTGCAGATTTTCCTGTTTGCTCAAGATATTTTTTTAACCTATTGTAATCACCCATATCGTGTTTTACATATTTTACAGAAATCATTTTCGTTTTCTTATCATATTTTTTCTGGTATCCTCTCTGTCTTTCATCTGCCATCTTTTAGTCCTCCAAGTAAATTTGCATAACAAACGTTACATCTTATAACACCATTGCTATAGTAAAATACAATTAAATCCCGCTGCCGGTAATATCGTAAAACCACTTAATTTTCTGTGCAAAATCTAATTTTGCACCAAAATTCCGAAAATCATTTTAAACTGCATTTTTCCTTGATTTTCCTAATAAAATTGCTATTTTAACTCAAAAAACCAATATCGACACCAATATCGAAATCAGTATATAGCTATACCAATTATTATGTATATACAAATACTACATATACATTTTGGTTTTTGTCACCCTCCACTTTTATTTACTATCCCTTAGAATACGATTAACTGTACTTCTTGATAAACCAGTTTCTTTTACAATATCCACAATCTTCATTCCGCTATCAGCTAATGCTTTCACAACATCACCCTTCGCATTTTGCTTCGATGGTCTACCGCCATTTCTACCTCTTGCTTTTGCACTTTCAAGACCTTCCTTAGTTCTTTGGCTTATCAAATCTCTTTCCAACTGGCTCAAACCACTCATTACAGTTAATAGAAAATCATTGTATGGATTATTACTTGTCGTATCTAACCATGTATCTTTAAGACTTCTGATTGATGCACCTTTATTTTTAATCTTCTCAATTATATCCAATAAATCTTTGGTACTTCTTGAAATACGTGTAAGGTCTGTGATAATTACCACATCACCCTCATTTAATTCCTTTAACATTCGCTGTAATTCCGGTCTATCCTTTTTTGTTCCTGTAATTTTTTCCTGATACAAAACACGACTATCTACACCCACTGCCTTTAACGCATCTATCTGTCTATCCAAATTCTGTCCATCCGTTGAAACTCTTGCATATCCTACTAACATAACACCCTTCTCCTTTTCTTTGATTTAATTAGATTGTATCAAAAACGTGTCAATTTGTAAATAGATTTTGACACGTTTTTTGAATTGTTTTTAATGATAAAATGATATGTTTTCCGGCATAAATGAAAATGTGCCAAAAACAATCGTTTTTGACACATTTTTTCACATTCATTAACTTATTTGCAAACATAGAAATTTATTCTTTTTTGCATAAGTTTTTTATTTTCGCATTTACAAATTAGTTCGTCTTTTTAGAAATTAACCAAAAATATTATCAATATATCTTCGATTCTTTTCATTTATCCCATATCCAACCACATATTTCTGTTAAATTAAACCAATTTGTTTTTACGAATGTTTTATTTTTCAAACGTATTTCTGTTTTTATGAATTGATTTACTTTCATAGAATTTCATGATAAAATATTATATATGAACAAAAGGAGTGTTGTATATGCGTTTATCTTATGATGGATTATGGAATATGCTTTCAAAACTAAATGTAAGCAAAATGGACTTTGCTAAGAGTGTTGGTATTTCAAATGCCACTTTAGCCAAATTAGGAAAAGACGAACCTGTTGCATTAACAATTCTTATGAGAATCTGCGAACAATATAATTGTAAAATACAAAACATTTTAAAATTTATACCATACAATCAAGAAACCTTTCCCGATATTGAAACATTAAATGTTGGCACTATCTTAATCTGTGAGTGCTATCCCTTAGGAATTTCCGTCAGAACCAAATCCCTAAGCAGACGGGCAAATTTATTAAACAAGCAACCTTGTGTTGTATTACGAAAAATTATCAAAGAAGGTTATCATAATCCTATCCGACTATTGGTTGCTCCTTTGTCTTATGAATTACTACCTAATACATTACTCAACGTTAAATTTAAAAAACTTTCATTGGATGATAACAGCATTATTGAACATGGCTATATTCAAATAGACAAAATAGGTATTGTAACTCAAAATGCTTGTGAAAATGTTTTAGGGAAAATGCCCGATGAATATTTGAACGAATCCATTATATTATTAGAAAAACTAGAATCTATTATAGATTTTGAAAATGTAAGATATTAAATTGCTGTCTATTCTTATGATAATCGTTCTATTTTCACTTTTGCAAACTCTTCTACAATCATGAATATATCTGTATTAAAATACGCATTTTATTACTTTTCAAAACAACAGAAAGGACTGCTATATTCCAAGCAATCCTTTCTAATCAACTCACCTAAAATGGTTTGTCTATTTTATCTTTTCCCATCCACTTTCTTCTGTGCCATACATGAGTATATTATATTCCCAAAATATATCATATACTTCCGTGTATTCTATAAGTTCTTCTGCATATTGTTTCTTTTCATCATCCGTTGTTGCATTTTCCGATTTTTCAGTGTACTCATCCATTATACTTTGGTATCCTACTGTTTTATCTTCTAAATGAACTGTCGCAGTATTCTCTTCTCCATCAACAGAAAACTTAATCAAACAACCATTGACCTCTGAATTATAATAAATATTTTCCACTTCAATATTGTTTCCAAAATCTTTTTTTACCAATCGTATCGCAATATTGCTAGGATTATTATAGTAATTAACAACAAACATCCCCACTACAACAAGAATAAGAACTGCCAAAATACTAGCTACTACTATAATAATTTTCTTATTTTTCTTCTTTTGAGTTTTAAGAATAACTTGTTTTGTAATATCTAAAGGACAACCACATTTAGGACAAATAGATGCTTTTTCACTTACATCAGCTCCACATTCTGAACATTTAACAAGTGCCATACATTACTTCTCCTTTATTCAGTTTTATTTTTTTCTGGTATCTGATTATCTAATTTTTCATATGCAGACATAAAATCAGATACTGCATCACTCTTGTTCGTACTAAAACCGCTATAATTTCCAGACGGACTAATCGCTAAATCTGTAAGTGTTTTATATGCTTCATACAAATCAGAAACTGTATCATAACATTTATCCAATCCTTCTGGTGGGTTTTGTAATTTCTTTATTAACTCTTTTACGGATGCTTGGTTGCTTTCAATATCCGAAACAGTGTCTTTTGTATCACTATCAAGATATAAATTTGCTAATGCTTCGTTAAAGTCACTAACCCACCATCCATCAGGTCTTGTATATTTATCAGTTTCATCATCTCTTTCTTCGTAAATTGCATTTCCCCATACTCGTAATGTTAAATTACACAAAGATTCAGCGTCACTACCACCAGCAATCATAAGAATTTGGGCTTGCTCCAAATTTGCAATATACTCATTATAAGCGTTTTGATATTCTTGTTCTGCTTTACTATCTGAATATATTTTATATCCTACACCACCAACCACACAAATAATCAACGCAATAATAACACCTAAAATAAGCTTTTTTGTTTTTTTTGCCATTTTAATACTAGCAACCTCAACTTGTTGTGGCTTTGTTTCATTTTCAGTTGCTTTCTTTTCAACCGGGCATCCACAATTTGGACATACTTCATCTGTTTCTGTCAAAATCGCACCACACTCATCACACTTTATTTCTTCTTTAATTATTTCCTCTTCAACAAAAACCTTCCCACAATGTATACACTTTTTCGCTTTGTCAGAAATTTCTTGTCCACATTCTGGACAGTTAATCATAGCCATAACATCAATCCTCCACATAAGTTTTCTATAAATTCGACACCAAGTGACAATATGCCCAATTTACCTTTAAATTTTAACACTCACCTTGTCGAATTTCAATATAAAATTTCCGTTTCTGTGAAACAAATTACACCATAACAGAAATACTATTTAGTACACTATCTGTGAAAGTGGGTGATACAGTTGGTGAACATGGGAGAAAAACTAAAATCTCTTAGAATTGAAAAGAAACTAACACAAAAACAAGTTGCTGATAGAATAGGATTAGCCATTAGTGCTGTATCATCCTATGAATCTGGTACACGTTATCCTTCTTATGATGTACTTGCAAAATTAGCACGTATTTTTCATGTATCAACGGATTATTTATTAGGTATGACCGACACAGGAAATGTTGACGTTACTGGATTAAATGATAATGAAATCGAATTAGTTTCACAATTAGTAGATATGCTTAGAAATAAAAAATAATGATGTTCGGTAATGAGTTCGGTAGCATTTTTCGATTGAGTTCGGTAAAACCCTTTATTTTCAATCATTTCAGCCATTTTTACTATCTTTTTATCAAAATACAGAATCCTTAAAAAGCCTTATTTTCTAGGCTTTTTTCAATTTCCATACTTTTAAACATAGTTCGGTAATTTCTACAGAAAAGGGCGTGTGAATGATACTATAATATACTTCGATGCTCCAATTTCCCACCCAAGACATGAATACAATAGATATACCCTTTCCGTAAAAAACTGCTGCCATCTTAAATGTAAAATACCCCGACATACAAAAAGACACCACTACCTATATCACTATAAGTAATGATGTCTTAATTTTTTACTATATCAAGGCTCACCATTTGTCGTAACTCTGTCGTAAAATACAAATATCAGCCTATTAAAACGCTTGAAAATGCCCTATTTTTGGCTTTTTATTTATCAAGGCTCTTCATCGTAGGGAACAACAACACGTCCCTAATTGCTGGTGAGTTTGTCAGCAACATAACCAGACGGTCAATTCCGTATCCGATACCGCCTGTCGGTGGCATACCGATTTCCAGAGCATTTAAGAAGTCTTCGTCTGTTGTGTTGGCTTCGTCATCACCCTGAGCTAACTGTTCTTCCTGTGCTTTGAAACGTTCTCTCTGGTCGATTGGGTCATTCAATTCGGAGTAGGCATTTGCCATTTCACGACCATAGATGAACAATTCAAAACGCTCTACATAATCTGGGTTTTCCGGTTTTCTCTTGGTAAGTGGAGAAATTTCAACCGGATGGTCCATAACAAAAGTAGGCTGAATTAACTTTTCTTCTACAAATTCTTCGAAGAATAAATTGAGAATGTCACCTTTTTCATGTCTGTTTTCGTACTCTACATGATGTTCGTCTGCGACTTTTCTTGCTTCCTCTGTGGTTGCAATCTCATTAAAGTCTACACCTGCATATTTTTTAACTGCATCTACCATAGTGATTCTTTCAAATGGTTTTCCAAGGTCAATCATTTCCTCTGCGTAAGGAACTACGGTAGTACCACATACTTCCTGTGCAACGGTACGGAACATATCCTCTGTTAAATCCATCATTCCGTTGTAGTCTGTGTATGCCTGATATAATTCCATCAAAGTAAATTCCGGATTGTGTCTTGCGTCTGTTCCTTCGTTACGGAATACACGTCCAATTTCATATACACGTTCTAAGCCACCAACAATCAGACGCTTCAGATACAATTCCAAAGAGATACGTAATTTAACATCTTCACTTAATGCATTGTAATGTGTTTCGAAAGGTCTTGCGGCTGCACCACCTGCGTTGGAAACTAACATTGGTGTTTCCACTTCCATAAATCCTTTTCCGTCTAAATAACGACGAATAGCGCTGATGATTTTAGAACGCATGATAAAAGTTTCTTTTACGTCCTGATTCATGACTAAATCCACATATCTCTGACGGTAACGGATATCTGTGTTTGTTAAACCATGGAATTTTTCAGGAAGAATCTGTAAACTCTTAGTTAATAAAGTCACTTCTTCCGCATGGATAGACTTTTCGCCTGTTTTTGTTTCAAACACCTGACCTTTGATTCCGATAATGTCACCGATATCAAATTTCTTGAAATCCTTATATGGTTCTTCACCGATACTATCTCTTGCCACATAAGACTGGATAGACCCCTGCAAATCCTGAATATTGCAGAAAGATGCTTTTCCCATAACACGTTTGGACATAACACGTCCTGCTACAGTAACCGTTTTGCCTTCTAACTCTGCAAAGTTTTCTTTGATTTCCATGCTGTGATGTGTCACATCGTATTTTGTGATTTGAAATGGGTCCTTTCCCGCTGCCTGCAAATCTGCAAGCTTTTCACGACGAACCTTTAATAACTGGTTAATATCCTGCTCTTTTACCTGTTCATTCTTCTGTTCAGCCATCTTGTGCACTCCTTAGTTTGATCTCTGAATTTCTAATACTTTATACTGGATAATTCCTGCCTGTGTTTCTACTTCCACTACATCGCCTACTTTAGAACCGATTAATGCATGACCTACCGGTGATTCATTAGAAATCTTTCCCTGTAAGCTGTTAGCTTCTGTGGAACCTACAATTTTGAAATCCATTTCTTCTTCATATTCCATATCGTATACCTTTACACGGCATCCAACATTGATTTTATCTAAATCTACTTCGTCTTCTACTACGACTTCAGCATTCTTTAAAATCTTTTCAATTTCTTCAATTCTTGCTTCGATATCTCTCTGCTCATCTTTTGCTGCATCATATTCAGCATTTTCAGATAAGTCACCCTGTTCTCTGGCTTCCTTGATTTTTTCAGCAACTTCTTTACGTTTTACTGTTTTTAAATCCTCAAGTTCATCCTCTAATTTTCTAAGTCCTTCATATGTCAAAAGATTTTTCTTTTCGCTCATGTTATTCACCCTTCCAATTTACATTTCTCAAATTTCACAGTCTTAATATTATAAAACACCTACAGCCATTCGTCAAGTAATTGTTGCAGACTCTCCATGGACTCTGCTGTATTCACCGCTGCACGGAGTGCCGCGGAATGTGGCAGTCCGCCGGTATACCAAGAAATATGTTTACGCATTTCCCTCACTGCAGTATATTCTCCTTTATACTCCAGCTGAAGTCTGGCGTGTTTCTCTATCATTTCTTTAATTTCCATAGGCGTTGGTCGTTCTATCTGCTCACCCTGCTCCAAATATGCATTCAATTCCCGGAATATCCAAGGATTTCCTCTGGCACCTCTGCCCACCATAATACCGTCACAACCGATTTCTTCCAACATCCGTTTTCCATCTTGCGGTGTGAAAATATCACCATTTCCGATAACTGGAATCGTTACCGCTTCTTTCACCTGACGGATAATATCCCAGTCCGCTTTGCCGGAATAATACTGTTCTCTGGTTCTTCCATGGACTGCAATGGCACTGGCACCGGCATCTTCCATACGTTTTGCCATTTCCACGGCATTGATATGCTCGTCATCAAAACCTTTTCGAATTTTTACCGTTACCGGCTTATCAATGGCTTTTACCACATTTCTTACGATTTCTTCGGCAAGCTTTGGGTTTTTCATCAAAGCAGAACCTTCATGGTTGTTTACCACCTTCGGCACAGGACAGCCCATATTGATATCCAGTATGGAAAATGGACGTTCCTCTATTTTCTTTGCCATCTCTGCCATAATTTTAGGGTCAGAACCGAAAAACTGCAATGATACCGTTTTGCCATTTCCACGGCATTGATATGCTCGTCATCAAAACCTTTTCGAATTT
>CAYVCL010000102.1:0-8151 GCA_964450185.1 uncultured Lachnospiraceae bacterium
ATATTTTTTCACATCTGTTCTATATAGTATGTTTTCTTATCTAAATGACATTGGATGCTCATGAGTGGGTTGAGGAGTATGTAGCACCAACGTGTGCAAGCGTAGGCGGTATCTGGGTACAGTGTAAAAACTGTCAGACCGAGTTTTGGAGGGATTTAGAAGAAGTATTACCTCACGAATATGAAATCACAGTACAACCACCTACCTGTAGAGAGCAAGGCTATACCCTACATCAGTGTAAAAATTGTGAGGATGAATATATAACAGATTATCAGGAAATGTTAGAGTGTGAATATGAACTAAAGGTAGTGAAAGAGCCGACTTGCGAGTATTCCGGGTATCGAAGCCTGGTATGTAAGCAGTGTGGACATATGAATCGTGATGTTTGGGAAGAACTGGCACCACTAGGTCATACGCCGAAAATAGAGCTGATAGAAAGCGATAAGAAGGGAATATGTGCGGTTTGCGAACAAGAGTTATTTACCGTTAAGTATGATAACAGTCATTTGTCAAATGTAAATAAAGAAATGATATATGCAAAAGAACATACCATACATGGAGTTCCCGGGGTGTATATGCAGATTGATTTCTGCAGCTATACCGCAGAATACTCAACAGAAGATGTCACCTTGAAGTTAGAAGATGGTACTTATGTAGAGAAAACCGTGAAAACCACAGATACAGAAACAGGAGAAGAAATCGAAGAAGTAATTTCCTATTATGAAAACGATGTGGTGAAGGTCATGGACAACAAGATTCAGGGAATCGAGATGGGTGAAACTAAGGTTGCAGTCTATTGGGGCGACAAAAAACTAGATGAAATTCCGGTGTCCATAGACGGTTGTTCTCTTGCCGAAGCTGTGCGTAGGAAGCTTGCGGGCTCTACCGAAGATGTAACTAAGGGTTACATAGAAAGATACGTTACCATGGTGGATAATACGGTTGCCATCTTTCAGGAAGTCACCACAGAGGACATGACAAAATTTGAAAAGGCAAAAGCATTGTTTCAGTGGATGGAAGATAACATTACTTATGGTACGACAGGAACTCTGCTAAATGGACAAAAAGCATGGGAAACCATCAATAAAAAAGTTGCCGTATGCGGAGGGTACGCAGAAACCACCATGTTCTTTATGGAAATTTTAGAAATTCCATGCTATGAATTGGTGCATATTCCACCAGACGGAGGTGGTCATGCGTGGAACATGATTCAGATAGACACCGGAAACGGAAAAGGTGTCAACTGGTATTATGTGGATACCACATGGGGTGATTATGATTTTAGTACCACCGTAGATGAAATGAATGCCCAAAATGCTCAGCCGGGACTGTGGGGCTTGCATAGAGCAACGGACGGATACAAATATGGAAATGGGTATTATCTGAGTGTCACACATGATTTAGAACCGATTGACAGCAGTTATATTTCGCCGTTGTATGAGTAGCGTGAAAGTGTTTCACAGTAAAGTGGAAGATACAAAATAATTTGAAATAGAATGGCCGGAGTCGCAACGCATCATGACTCCGGCTATTCTATTTTCTGGGCTTGAATCTTAGTAAATTCAATAAATTTTTTCCCTTTTTATACCATATCTGTGTTATAATTAGCTGAATGTCTACAAATTTTAGCTGGAGGTAACAAAATGGCGGATTCTAATCTGACGAAACAAGCGCTTGCCATTGCATTGAAAGAACTGTTGGAAGAAAAATCATTTGAAAAAATAAGTGTTAATAACATCTGTGAACGATGTAATATGAACCGTAAAAGTTTTTACTATCACTTTAAAGATAAATATGATTTGGTAAACTGGATTTTTGATACTGAGTTCAGGGTGGAAGAGGTTCATCCTAACTTTTGGAAATTTTTAGGAAATTTGTGTAATTACCTATATGAAAATAAGGATTTTTATTTTAAGGCACTGCAGATAAAAGGACAAAACTCTTTTTCAGAGCATTTTAAAGCATATCTTTATCACACCATTTCGGGATATTTCAAATCATCCTCAGAGGAAGAAGAAAGAATAGAATTTTACGTTTTCTTTTTGACAGACGCCTGTGTTGCATCTATTGAAAGGTGGATATTGGCGAAAGACGGAATTATGCCAAGGGATTTTTTAGAGTTGATGCAGTCATGCATATCTAACCTTGGGCAGAAAGTATCCTGGGATATTTAAAAAAAGGACAAAAACGAGAAAGTGTCCAAAAAAGTAACACTTTTTCTAAAATGTCCCACTTTAGGATATTTGAAATGTAATGTCCGATGCATAAAAAAAATAAATTTTTTATAATCATTGCATGAAATAAATATTTCACATACTATTAAGAGAAACCAATAATTAAAGGAGTGTAAAAGAATGAGTAAGAAATTTAATGGCTTAACAGACCGAGAGGTCGAAGAAAGCCGAAAGAAGTATGGTTCCAACCAGATTAAAGAAGCAGAACCGGAAACTTTCTGGCAGCAGTTTTTGGCAGGATTCGAAGATCCAATGATTCGAGTTTTGTGTGTAATTGCGGTTATCATGCTGATTATGTTCTTTTGTGGACAGAGTGAATGGTATGAACCGGTAGGAACCTTAATTGCAGTTTTATTAGTAAACTTTGTTTCAGCGAAAACAGGTGTTGCCAATGATAACGCCTATAAGAAACTGAAAGAATCTCAGAAAAAAGATACTGCAAAAGTTATCCGAAACGGTGTAGTAACCGTAATCGAAGTGGATGACTTAGTAGTAGGTGATATTGTTGTAGTTCAGTCAGGAGATAAAATTTTGGCAGATGGTGTACTATTAGACGGAAAGATTTCTGTAGATAATAGTGCATTGAACGGAGAAGCAGAAGAATGTAAAAAGATTCCGGCAGATGAAAGCTTTACCATACCGGATGAAATTACAGGTGACACTTTCGTAGATGACCACAGCTTGTTCAGAGGTGCAACTGTCCTTGACGGCGAAGGCTATATGGTAATCCGTAAAGTCGGAGAAGCAACCATGATGGGTAAAATGGCAAAAGACATGGAAGACAAAGAGCCGGATTCCCCATTGAAAGTAAAATTAAACAAACTGGCAAACCAGATTTCCGTATTTGGTTATGTGGGAGCGATTGTAATTGCAGTTGCATATTTTATTCATTATATTATGTTAGCAGGTTCTTTCTCAGCATACTTCGCATTGGGCTGGGTAGAAGTTTTAAAAGGCGTTATGAGTGCCGTAGCCGTGGCAATTACCATTATCGTATGTGCTGTTCCGGAAGGACTTCCACTGGTTATTGCATTGGTACTTATGCAGAATACAGGTAAACTTTACAAAGTAAACGTATTAGTAAGAAAATCCATCGGTATTGAAACCGCTGGTTCTTTAAATATTTTATTTAGTGATAAAACAGGTACCATCACAAAAGGACAGTTAGAAGTAGTAGAATTCTTTGATGGTGCAGGAAAAACCATTGATATTAAAAATACTTCCAAATCCAGTGCTATGAAAGGCAATCTGGACTTATGTATCGGTAAAAACACCGGAGCGATGTTTGACAACAAACATAACGTAATCGGTGGAAACATGACTGACCAGGCATTATTAAAATTCTTGGGAGAAGATACTTACAAAGCATTAGCAGCCAACGAAGACTGCAATGTTACGGAATTACAGGAATTCAACAGTGCAAATAAATTCAGTCAGGCATATATTGGTTCCATGAGCAGAACCTTCTACAAAGGTGCTCCGGAACGAATTGTGACAAAAGCAAAGAAATACTTAGATGAAAATGGAAATGAAGTTCCATTGGATGAAGCAGTTTTAAATAAGAAAATCGATGAACTTGCAAACAGAGCGATGCGTGTGCTTGCTTTCGGATATAGTAACAGCAAGATGACACACGATGAAATCAATGATGATGTAGTATTAGTTGGTTTAGTAGGTATTCGTGATGATGTAAGACCGGAAGCCAGAGAAGCTATCTTAGAAGTGCAGAAAGCCGGAATTCAGGTAGTAATGATTACCGGTGACAGAAAAGAAACAGCTGTAGCGATTGCGAAAGAAGCCGGATTATTCGGCGCACCGGATGACATCGCAATTACTTCCGCAGAATTAAATGCTATGACAGATGAAGAAGTGAAAGCAATCATCAAGAACATCCGTGTTATTTCCAGAGCTCTTCCAACAGATAAGAGCCGTATGGTAAAAATCTGTCAGGAACTTAACTTAGTAGTTGGTATGACCGGCGACGGTGTAAACGACAGCCCTGCCTTAAAGAGAGCAGACGTAGGTTTTGCAATGGGTAGCGGTACTGAGGTAGCAAAAGAAGCCGGTAAACTGGTTATCTTAGATGATAACTTTAATTCTATCAAGAACGCTATCTGGTACGGTAGAACATTGTATACTAATATTTTGAAATTCTGTAAGATGCAGCTTGTAATCAATGTTGCCGCCGTAGTGGTATCTGCGATTTGTCCGTTTATCGGTATCGAGTCACCGCTGAAAGTAACTCATCTGTTATGGATTAACCTTTGTATGGATAGTTTGGCATCCATTATGTTTGCCGGCGAACCTGCACTGGAAAAATATATGCGTCAGAAGCCTAGAAGACGTGATGAAAGCATTATCAGTAAGCCAATGGCATTGCAGATTGGTGTTATGGGTGGCTGGTTAACATTGCTCAGTATTTTATGGTTTAAGCTTCCGGTTTTAGGTGGAGTAACACCGGCTGAGTTTGCACCAAATTCTTTCTTTGCTTCCTTCTTTAATACAGAAGGTCAGTTTTACACAGGATATTTCTGTATGTTCGTATTTGCCTTTATGGTAAATGCATTTAACGTAAGAAGTGACAGCATTAACGTATTTGAACACATCAAAGAAAACCCTACATTTATCAAAATGTGGTTCTTAATTATGGCAGTACAGGTAGCATTGGTATCTATCGGTGGTATCGTTGGAGATATCTTCAGCTGTGAAAGATTTGGTTTAATGGGATGGGGAATTGTTATTTTAATGGCACTTACCATGTATCCGGTTGACGTAATCAGAAAGTTGATTGTAAAGTTAGTTTCCAAAAATAAATAAAATGAACGGGTAGCCGCTAATGTGGTTGCCCGTTTTAATTTTTCTCTTGACATTTCCGGCAATTACATATAATATCAAAATGCAAATGATTTGCAAATTGAAAAATGAATGGTGGTGTGTAAAATGCAAAAAATCAATAAGATAATATCAGTGACAATGCTTATTTTGTTGCTTTTAGGAATCTTTTTTTCATATGATTATATTATTTCACACAAAGACCATGATTGTTTGGGAAAATCTTGTTCTGTCTGCATGCAGATAGAAGAGGCAGTTCGATTTGTTTCAACTCTTAAACATACTACAATTCTGTCATTTGCCATGACAATTCTGTGCATATTCGCAGGTAGAAATGCGTCTTTTATCAAATGTATTCTATTGAAAAATACCCTGGTTGCTTTAAAGGTAGAATTATTAAATTAACTCGATAATCTGAAGTTTGTTTCCAACGAATGTTGGAATGTTTTATGTATACTTGTTTAGATTATGGAGGTTAATTTTAGTGAAGAAAAATAGAATATTGTATATCGTATTATCATTGATGTTGTGTGTAGGTCTTTTATCAGGTTGTGGGAAAAAAGCCGATGTTGAAAATCAGCACGATAATTTAGAAAAAATCAGCATTATTTGTACTACATTTCCTCAATATGACTGGGTAAGAGAAATCATAGGAAATAAAAGTGATAAATTTGAACTTACCCTTTTGTTGGATAATGGCGTTGATTTGCATAATTATCAGCCAACAGCAGAGGATATTGCAAAGATTGGTATGGCGGATGTTTTTATCTATGTAGGTGGAGAGTCAGATGCATGGGTCGAGGACGTGTTGGAAGAAGCAGGTAACAAAGAGCTAAAAGTTGTTAATCTTATGGAGGCTGTGGGAAATAATGTAAAAACGGAAGAACTTGTGGAAGGTATGCAGGAATCGAAACACGAACATGCGGAACACGAAGAAGACGAACATGCGGAACATGAAGAAGACGAACATGCGGAACCTAAAGAAGATAGTCATGAAGAACATGAGCATGAGTACGATGAACATATCTGGCTATCCTTAAAAAATGCAAGTGTGTTAGTAGCAGAAATTTCGGATACACTTCAAAGTGTTGCCACAGAAGATGCAGAAGAATTGGAAGCTAACGCCAAAGCATATATTCAGAAGTTAAATAAATTGGATAAGCAATATGAAGAAATGATTCAGAAAGCAAAATGTAAAACGGTAGTATTTGGAGATAGATTTCCGTTTCGTTATTTGGTAGACGATTATGATTTGGATTATTTCGCTGCATTTATGGGATGTAGTGCAGAAACCGAAGCCAGTTTTCAAACAATTACATTTCTTGCGGGAAGAGTAGATGAACTTGATGTACCGGCGATTTTAGTGATTGAAAAATCAAATCAGAAAATTGCAAAAACAATAAGGGAAAACACAGTAGAAAAAAATCAGCAGATACTGGAAATGAATTCAATTCAATCGGTTACCAATGCAGATGTAGAGGCGGGCTTTACTTATTTGAAAGCGATGGAGGAGAATTTTAAAATTTTACGACAGGCATTGGCAGTGACTGGGGAAACGGTGGATTGTGATCTTACCATGATGGGAAGTGATATGGTTTATGCCACGGTATATCAGATGATGATAAATCCAAATGACTATGTGGGAAAAACAGTAAGAATGGACGGAAATTATTATGCCACATGGTATGAAGAAACAAAAAAGTATTATCATTACTGCCTGATACAAGATGCAATGGCATGTTGTGCCCAGGGAATGGAATTTGTGTGGGAGGATGGGAAGCATGCATACCCTGATGAATACCCACAGGAAGATGCACAAGTTGTAGTGACCGGAGTATTTGAAACATACAAAGAAGAAGGGGATGATAATTTATACTGTCGATTAGAGGGGGCTTCTTTAGAAGTGGTAGAAAACAATGAATAGCTAGTGGCACGGAAGAAGAAAATGCATATATTAAGATAGAATGTATAAGGAGATTGTAAACATGGAGCAATATGTCAGACTATCGGTAGATTTGCATTTATTTTTCTCAAGAATCATGAAAGAGCATGCCATTTTTATGGAGGCAGCATTTCAAAGGAAAGACATTTCTTTTATAAGAAAAGCAGACAATTATAAAACAGAATTTGAAAGGCTGCTTTTGGAGGTGGTGAGAGTTGGTAACAGAGCTGTCAGCAGGCAGGTAATTGAATCAGAAGAAATTGTTACCCCTTACACCTTAAAGGCGGAGGAGAAAACACAGAATTTTACAGCAATTCCCATTAATACAAATATTACCCGCTTGGAGCAGCGGTTACGTTTCAGTGACACCTGTCACGAACATGAATTAAAAGGAAGAGTTCAGCAACTGAATAAACGTGCAATTGAACTGTTGGATGGTTTTATTGCATTCAAAGAAAAAGTTTTAAAAGAAGTGGAAGAATGTCGTATATTTACGGCAAACTATCCACTTCTTTTAAAACATATTATCCGAGAAGCAAAATTATACAGGGATTGTGTGCTTGAATTAGAAACAAAGGGTTGTCTGTGCATGGCGGACAGAAAGGAAAAATATCTCTTCTGGAATCAGATTATGATGGAGCATGCCTTGTTTATCAGAGGACTGCTGGACCCGGAAGAAAATGAACTCATTGAAACCGCCGATGATTTCGCAAAAGAATATGCAGAATTATTAGAAGAAGCCAAAGAGAAAAATGACTGTACCATGGACGGACTATTAATGAAAACAAAAGACCTGACATGGAAATATAGAGAATTTAAAACAGCAGGGACAAAGGGAATCAGCAATTGTGAAATATCTTCTGTCATATTGCCGTTACTTGCAGACCATGTGTTGCGAGAGGCGAATCATTATTTGAGGGTGTTGGAGGAGTGATATCTCTGTTGTCGTTTTTTCGGTATTGGGTATTTCAGAAGGGAAGAACTTATCAGGAAGCAGAAATAGGTCTGCTTCCTGATGTTGATATGGAATTAATATAAGGTAAATGTGTCGGAATAAAATTCTTGAGATTCGGAGGGGGATTTTGTATAATAGCAAGGAATAAGATAAATGAGAACGCTAGGCGTATTTGAATAATTATAAAT
>CAYVCL010000103.1:0-8092 GCA_964450185.1 uncultured Lachnospiraceae bacterium
AAAAAATATGTAATAAATTTTAAGAAAGGAAGAAGACGTAGAACTAAAAATTATTGTTAAATATGAAAGAATTTAGAGTGGGAAAATTATTAGAAATGCATAAGCATATGAAAATAAAGAAAAAATAAGTGGGATACATTTCCCAAAAATAACCAAATCGTATTGACAGAAATGGATGGTTTCCGTATAGTTATACAAGTATCTCAAGTGCACTAAGCAGAAATTGGCTGCAAAGCAGGATTTGTCATGAAATCCTGACGACCACAAAAAAGTTGTAGGTAATACTACTACAGCGGAAAGGAATGCGAGGTAGAGATATGCAGGAAATTTACAAAGTCTTTCAGAACTTCTGGGGGATTATAAGCAACATTTCAAAAAGAGCTTATAGAAATTGCGCTGTACTTATGACCGGAGCGGCAGTAGTAGCTCTGATTTCATTTAATTCAAAAGAATTTGGAGGTTCCGGAAAAAACAAGTCAGATGCAATAAAACTGCAGAGTTCAGGAATACTGGTAAAGACAGAAGACAGCAGTGAAGACGAACTACTTTTGCAGACAGAAGAAATTGTAAGCGTTTCCGTAAGAGATACCGAAGTCTTTGTCCGGGAATCAGGACAAACAGAATACAAGCAGAGTCAGGAAAAAGAAATCACGCCGGCACAGCCGACGAGGGTAGAACCAACAGCAACGCCTGTACCAACAGCAATACCAACACCGGAGGTGATAGTGGAACCGGTATGTGTATGCGGTCAGAACGTGGTGGCGATGGATGACACAAATTATCAGGTGCTTTTGAGAATTGTAGAAGCAGAAGCTGCCGGAGAAGGCTTAGAAGGCAAAAAACTGGTGGCAAATGTAATATTAAATAGAGTAAATCATCCGTCATTTCCAAATACCGTGGAGGAAGTTGTTTTTCAGAAATCTGGAGGCAGCGCACAGTTTTCGCCTACCATTGATGGAAGATTTGAAAGCGTGGTAATCAGCGATGAAACAAGAGAAGCGGTAGACATGGTACTTGCCGGTGCGGATAATTCCCAAGGAGCATTGTTCTTTTCCGCACGTTCCAAGGCGGATCCGGACAATATGAGTTGGTTTGATAAAAATTTAAAATGGCTGTTTGCTTATGGAGGACATGAGTTTTACACTTTACCATAAGTTTGCAGAGAATTTTAAAATGTGATAATCTTTTTCTTGTTTCAATAGATAATCTATGATATACTAACCCATAGTGGGTATGTCGAAGTACAAAAACCTTAGTAAATGAAAAGAAAAGGATGAGGAAAAATGGAATTGTTATACAAAAGTACAAGAAGTAATTCAGAACCTGTAACAGCTTCAAAGGCTATTTTGAAAGGTTTGGCAGAAGATGGAGGATTATTTGTTCCAACAAATCTTCCAAAGCTGGATGTTACCATTGATGAACTTTCTAAAATGGATTATAAGCAGACAGCATATGAAGTAATGAAATTGTTCCTGACCGATTTTACAGAGGACGAGTTAAAAACATGTATCAATAATGCATATGATTCTAAATTTGACACAACAGAAATTGCACCGATTGTAAAAGCTGACGATGCATATTATTTAGAATTGTTCCATGGTGCAACCATTGCATTTAAAGATATGGCATTATCCATTTTGCCACATTTAATGACTACAGCAGCTAAGAAAAATGATGTAAAGAATGAAATTGTTATCTTAACAGCAACTTCAGGAGATACAGGAAAAGCTGCATTAGCTGGATTTGCAGAAGTAAAAGGAACAAGAATCATTGTATTCTATCCAAAGAACGGTGTAAGTCCGGTACAGGAAAAACAGATGGTAACTCAGAAAGGTGACAACACTTTTGTTGTAGGAATCAAAGGAAACTTTGACGATGCACAGAGTGGTGTAAAAGCTATTTTTGGTGATAAGGAACTTGCTGAAGTTATGGACAATGCAGGATTCCAGTTCTCATCAGCGAACTCCATCAATATTGGACGTCTGGTGCCACAGGTAGTTTACTATGTATATGCATATGCAAAAATGGTTGCCAACAACGAAATCAAAAACGGTGAAGAAATCAACGTGGTAGTTCCTACAGGAAACTTCGGTAATATTTTAGCAGCATTTTATGCAAAGAATATGGGTATTCCGCTTGGAAAACTTATCTGTGCATCTAATGATAACAAAGTATTATATGATTTCTTTGACACAGGATGCTATGACAAGAACCGTGATTTCATTTTAACAACATCTCCATCCATGGATATCTTAATCTCCAGTAACTTAGAAAGATTAATTTATCGTATTGCCGGAAATGATGCAGAAAAGAATGCAGAATTTATGGCTGCTCTGGCAAAAGATGGAAAATATAGCATTACAGATGATATGAAAGCTCAGTTAGCAGATTTCTACGGAAATTATGCTACAGAAAAAGAAACAGCTGACGTAATCAAAGAAGTTTATGACAAAGCAAATTACGTATTAGATACACATACAGCAGTAGCAGCAGAAGTTTACAAAAAATATAAGGCAGCTACAAACGATACAAAGAAAACTGTAATTGCCAGCACAGCAAGCCCATATAAGTTTGCAAGAAGCGTAATGTCTGCTATTGATGCAAAATATGAAAGCATGGAAGACTTCGACCTGATTGACGAACTTACTAAGATTTCAGGTGTAGCAGAACCAAATGCAATCAAAGAAATCCGTTCTGCAAAAGTAGTACATGACACAGTATGCGAAGTAAATGAAATGAAGGATGTTGTAAAGAAATTCCTTGGAATTTAATTTTACTTGCAATTAACATAACAAAAAAACCTGTGGTGAAGACCACAGGTTTTTTGTATATAAAATATTAAATGTTTGCAATAACAAAATGAACTGTGCCAAAAGGAAAACTGATAGGTATACAGTAAACGGTTTTAGAAAAATCCGGTTCGAAGGAATCCTCTAAAGGTGGTTCCAACATCAGCTCCATTTGCATTTCATTAGAAATATTCACAGTAAAGATACCGTTGTGAAGATTTAAAAAGTCGCAAATAGAAGCCTGCACATATTCATCAAATTCAGTAAAATTTTCTCCGGCATATCTGGATGCCATACCGATAAATGTTTCTTCAGAAGCGTACACTGCAGAGCATGCAGAAAAAGGTCCTGTAATCTTTTGAGAAAAACATTTTGTGTTCATCGGCTCTGTCATAATAAATTCCCTGTATGGCGTAAAATCATTTCCAACAAATCGGGTAATATTATTGAACAGGAGAGTAAGATATTTTACAAAAACAGGTGTATTATCTAACTGGGTTAAATCATAAAAATCATTGATTAAAATATTGATTTTGGTAGTCTGCAATAAGGTTAAAGTATCCAAATCATTTAATTTATATTTGGATTTAAAATCATCCAGAGCATGGGTACAGTCCGTTTTGGTAAGGACCTTATTATCGATCAATACTTTACACAACAATTCATAATCATTGTGCTGAAGTGAGAGCAGTTTTTCCAGCTCCATTTCATTCATATATCCGTATTCAACAACTAATTCCCCGAATAATTTATCCTGTGTGGTTTGGGTAATATGAATTTGTTCCACTTGTTCTGTGGTAAGATACCCATATCGAACGGCCAATTCACCGATTTTTTTATGTATTTTTTGAACTTCCTGAATCCCGTTTGCTAGTTGTTCAGGTGTAACTAATTTTTGATTTAACAAAAAATTACCAAAGAATTGTGAAAACATCTAAATGCCCCCTTTGACTTTAGCGTCCAGTACATGCTGAATCTGATTATTGTCCAGTGGTTTTTGGATGAAATCCTTTGCACCGGCCTTTAATGCCTCCTTTAAATTTTCCTGAGTTCCTACGGAAGATGTCATAATAATATGAGCAGTAGGATCAAAAGCAATAATTTCTTTTACAGCAGTAATGCCGTCCTTTACAGGCATTACAATATCTAAAAAAACGATGTCCGGTTTTTCTGTCTTATATGTATCAACAGCCATCTGTCCATCAGCGGCATCTAAAATTTGTGTACAGCCGATGGAAGTAAGAAAGTCCTTCAGTTTCTTACGTGCCAGAATAGAATCATCACAAATTAAAATTTTAATGGTTTCTAGTGTCATAATATTTCCTCCTTAAAGCGTGGTAAATTCCCTCCGATTTACTCACCCACGTATAGCTATTACCATTTTACTATATAATTTGTGCGTTTTCAATAAAAATATCACAGCATCTATTGAAAAATCGTGAGAAGTGCTATATACTTATGCTAATTTTAGGAAATATACAGAAATTGGAGGGTACAAAATGAAAAAGGAAGATATTATGAAGCATATTGACCATACCATGTTGAAACCGATTGCAGGTTGGGAAAGCATAGAAAAACTGTGTCAGGAGGCAATTCAGTATAAAACTGCATCCGTATGTATTCCGTCTTGCTATGTAAAAAGAGTGAAAGAAAATTTTAAAGATGAAATAAATATCTGTACCGTGGTTGGTTTTCCACTGGGGTATTGCAATACTGCTGCCAAACTGGAGGAAACAAGACAGGCAATTTTAGATGGTGCTTCCGAGATTGATATGGTAATCAATATTTGTGATGTGAAGAACAAAGAATATGAAAAAGTAGAAGAAGAAATTCGTGCATTAAAGAAATGTTGTGGGGAAAAAATACTTAAGGTAATTATTGAAACATGTTATTTGACAGAGGAAGAAAAAATACGCATGTGTCAGGCAGTAACCAATGCCGGCGCAGATTACATCAAAACGTCTACCGGATTTGGAACAGGCGGAGCGACCATGGAGGATGTGCTTTTGATGAAAGAGCATATTGGAGCAAATGTGAAGATAAAAGCAGCAGGCGGAATTAAATGCGTAAAAGATATGGAAGACTTTTTGGCAGCAGGCTGTGAACGATTAGGAACCAGTTCCGGAATTTCGCTGTTACAGGGCAAGGAATCAGGAGGCTATTAAAATGATAAAAGAGCGAATAGAGCAGTTACGCCAGAAAATGAAACAGGAGCAGATAGATCTGTATTATATTCCTACCGCTGATTTTCACCAGTCGGAGTATGTGGGAGAATATTTTAAATGTAGAGAATTTATGAGTGGATTTACAGGTTCTGCAGGCAGTCTTGTGGTTACGAAGGAGGAAGCATGTCTTTTCACCGATGGAAGGTATCACATACAGGCAGAGCAGGAACTCCAAAACAGTGGCGTTCATTTGTTTAAATGCGGAGAAGCCAACATTCCAAGCGAAGAAGATTATATGGAAGTTTATATGAAAAAGCATAATGTTTTTGGCTTTGACGGGAGAGTGGTGTCGGCTTCTTTTGTAGAGCAGTTATTGGAACAGACGAAACTTCCAAAAGATGCAGTTTTTTATCAAAAAGATTTGGTAAATGAAATCTGGCATACCCGTCCGGAAATGTCAAAAGAAGAAGTTTCTGTGCTGGAGTCATGGCAGACAGGGGAGAGCGTTACGGATAAAATAAGCCGGATTCGAAAAGAAATGGAAAAGGCAGGAGCGCAGGTGCATGTAATGGCATCCTTAGATGATATTGCGTGGACATTTAATTTAAGAGGGCGTGATGTAACACATAATCCGGTGTTTTTATCCTTTGCAGTGATTACTATGGATACCGTCTGTCTTTATCTGGCAGAAGAAGCAGTGACGGGAACGGTGAAAACATACTTGCAAGAAAATAATATAACATGCAAGAAATACAATGATATATACGAAGATGTGGAGAACTTCGATGGAAAGCAAACCATTTTGCTAGACAAAGAAACCATAAACTATCGTTTATATAAAGGTATTCCTGAGAAGTGTGTTATTGTAAATCAAATGAACCCTGCCACAAAAATGAAAGCAATAAAGAATCAGACGGAAATCGAAAACACCAGAAAAGCCCATATTCTGGATGGCTTGGCGGTTACCAGATTTATTCACTATGTGAAAAGTAAGGCAGGGAGCGGTATCACAGAATACGAGGCAGCCTGCTATCTGGATGAACTTCGCAAAAATACAGAGCATTGTTTTGATTTAAGCTTTGAAACAATTTCAGCTTATGGTGCCAATGCAGCTATGATGCATTACAGTGCAAAAGAAGAAAGCAGTGCAGTTATCGAAAAACAAGGTTTTCTTTTGGTGGATTCCGGCGGGCAGTACAAGGGAGGAACCACAGATGTAACAAGAACCATTGCAGTGGGAAGTTTAACACCGGAAATGAAAAAGCATTATACACTGACTTTAGTTGGAATGTTGCGTTTGATGAATGCACGGTTTTTATATGGCTGTACCGGAAGAAATCTGGATATTTTAGCAAGAGGACCTTTATGGGAGCATTTGATAGACTATCGTTGCGGAACCGGTCACGGTGTTGGGCATATTTTAAACGTACATGAGGGACCAAATGCATTCCGTTGGAAACAGCGTAAGGGCGTATTAGAATGTGAATTGGAGGAAGGAATGATTACCACAGATGAGCCGGGGGTTTATCTGGAAAATCAGTATGGCATACGAATTGAAAATGAACTGTTATGTGTGAAAGATATAGAAAATGAATGGGGACAGTTTATGAAATTTGAATGTCTTACCTTTGTGCCGGTGGAACGGGAAGCCATAGATACAGACTACATGGAAAAACGTGACATTGAAATGCTGAATGCATACCAAAAACAGGTATATGAGAAACTTTCTCCATTGATGGCAGCAGAAGAACAGCAGTGGCTGGAAGAATATACTAGAGAAATTGAATTGAAAAAGAGCGAATAATCAAACAATTTACATTAAATTTTTATAAAAGCATGTAAAAAATGGCAAGCATTATTGACAAATTGCAAAAAAAATGCGATAATCATGTGCAAATGGTGGGCAAAGCTGGGGGAAATTTTCAGTATAGCTTTCCACTTTTACATTTTGAAAGTGAATATAAATTATGAAGGAGGACAAAACATGTCAACAAAAGCTTATTATCCAATTTCAGAAATCGGTGCTGGAAAACCAGGTTTTTCAAAAACTCGTTCTATCATCGAAGCTGCTTTCTACGGAAATAACGTAGTAAAGGTAAATACTTTAAAGGAAGCTTATGAATTAGCTAAAAATTCACCAGGAACAATCGTTACAGATATGCCTGTAAAAGACGGTGAAACATTCGGACTTGAAAAAGACGCAAAAGTATTATTATTCAACGATGGTGCAGTAACAGGACGTTACGCTGCAGCTCGCCGTATCAAAGGTGAACCAGGTGTTGATGAAGTTAAACTTGATAAAGTAGTTATGGACGCAATCTATGAAACACGTTGGAAAACAATGTACCATGCAGAATGTTTCGTAGGACTTGATCCAGAATTTATGGTAAAAGCTCATCTTCTTATTCCAGAAGGAGAAGAAAACATCCTTTACAACTGGATGATTAACTTCCAGTATATGTCAGATGAATATGTTAAGATGTACAAGAACTCCAAACCAGTTGGTGATGGAAAAGAACCAGATATCTACATCTTCTCTGATCCACAGTGGGCACCACATGACGCTCCAGACGTTGATTACAGCTGCTTAAGCGATCCACTTACACTTTGCTATTTCGATACAAACGAAAACTGTGCAGCAATCCTTGGTATGAGATACTTTGGTGAACACAAAAAAGGTACTCTTACAATGGCTTGGGCTCTTGCTAACAGAAATGGTTATGCATCTTGCCACGGTGGACAGAAAGAATATATCTTAAATGACGGAAGCAAATTCGTTGCATCTGTATACGGTTTATCAGGATCTGGTAAATCTACACTTACACATGCTAAGCATGATGGAAAATATGAAATCAAGGTTCTTCATGATGATGCATTTATCATCAACACAGATACATGTGCATCTGTAGCATTAGAACCAACATATTTCGATAAGACAGCAGATTATCCTACAGGATGTGCAGATAACGAATACTTATTAACAGCACAGAACTGTTCTGCAACATTAGATGAAGATGGAAAACTTCAGTTAGTAACAGAAGATATCAGAAATGGTAATGGACGTGCAATCAAATCTAAATTATGGTCACCAAACCGTGTAGATAAGATTGATGCTCCAGTTAATGCAATCTTCTGGAT
>CAYVCL010000104.1:0-8078 GCA_964450185.1 uncultured Lachnospiraceae bacterium
TTCACATCTGTTCTATATAGTATGTTTTCTTATCTAAATGACATTGTATGAGCGTTCTGGTAACCAATCCCTTTGAATTTTTATCCATGCAACCGTTGAAAAGAAAATCCGTATGGTGTAGAATATTTACATCAATCAATAGAAGGGAAGAACAAACATGAAAATCATCGTATTAGCCGGGGGTACCAGTACAGAGAGAGAGGTTTCTTTAAATTCGGGAAAGATGGTCTGTAAGGCACTTCGCAGCAAAGGTCATCAGGCTGTGTTATTAGATGTATTTATGGGATATGAAAGTGAAAATCCTATGGAATTGTACCAGACACAGACAGATGTAGATGCAGCGGCAGAAGCTCTTAGTGGAAGAATGGAAGAAGTAGAAAAACTGGTGAAAGAGAGAAAGGAAGCAAGAAAAAGTTTCTTTGGACCAAATGTACTTACTCTTTGCAAAGATGCAGATGTGGCATTTATGGCGCTTCATGGACAGAATGGAGAAGACGGGAAAATTCAGGCAGCCTTTGATTTGTTAGGAATTGCTTATACAGGTGCAGGATATTTGGGAAGTGCTTTGGCAATGGATAAGGGATTGTCAAAACAGATTTTCATTCATTACAATGTACCAACTCCGAAATCTGTATTATTTACCAAAGAAAATCCAATCAAAGAAATGCCATTTGCCGGAGCTGTTGTAAAGCCATGTTGTGGTGGTTCCAGTGTGGGCGTTACCATTGCAAAAACACAGGAAGAGTACGACAAAGCTTTAGAAGCCGCATTCTCACTGGAAAATGAAGTGCTGGTAGAAGAATATGTGAGCGGTAGAGAATTTTCTATTGGTGTTATGAATGGTCGGGCATTACCGGTAATTGAAATTGAACCCCTAGAAGGCTTTTACGATTATACCAATAAATATCAGGCAGGTAAAACCAAAGAAACATGTCCGGCAAACTTACCTGAAGATATTACGAAAAAACTGCAAAAAGAAGCAGAACATGCGTACAAGGC
The DNA here is from genome assembly GCA_964450185.1 of uncultured Lachnospiraceae bacterium. Lineage (GTDB taxonomy): Bacteria > Bacillota > Clostridia > Lachnospirales > Lachnospiraceae > RUG11237. The sequence continues at coordinate 1,000 of CAYVCL010000104.1, forward strand.
ATTGAAATTACAGGTATATGCAAGAATTGATTTTCTGTTAGGTGAAAATAATAATATATATTGTCTGGAAGCAAATACGTTACCTGGCATGACAGCTACCAGCCTGTTGCCACAGGAAGCAGCGGCAGAAGGTGTATCCTTTGAAGAATTATGCGAAAAAATCGTGATGGATTCTCTGGCAGTTTCCAAGGAAAGAATGTAGGAGGGAATTATGCAGCTTACCGTAGAAAGAATTGCAGAATTTTGTAAGGGAACTGTAATTGGAGAGAAAGAAAAAATCGTGACAGACATTACGTTGGACAGCCGAAAAGCAACCCAAGGAAGTATGTTTGTGGCAGTTCAGGGTGAAAAGGTAGACGGCCATAAGTTTGTAAATGCGACTTATCAGCAAGGTGCGGTGTGTGCTTTGGTAGAAAAAGCAGAGGGAATTCAGGGAACTTATATTTTAGTGGATTCTACCTTGCAGGCAATTAAGGATATTGCGGAAGGATATCGCAAGACACTGAAAGCCAAAGTAGTTGGAATTACCGGTAGTGTGGGGAAAACAAGTACCAAAGAAATGGTGGCTTCCATACTGGAACAAAAGTATAAAGTTACCAAAACCTTAGGAAATTTCAACAATGAAATCGGACTGCCAATTACCGTATTTCGAGTGCAGGAAGACGATGATATTGCCATTTTGGAAATGGGTATCAGTGATTTTGGAGAAATGAGCCGCCTTACGAAAATTGCACAACCGGATTTGTGCATTATCACCAATATCGGACAGTGCCATTTGGAAAACTTAGGTGACAGAGATGGCGTTTTAAAAGCAAAAACAGAGATTTTCGAAGGATTGCAGGAACAGGGCAGTGTTATTTTAAACGGTGATGATGATAAGCTTCGCACCATAAAAGAAGTGAAGGGAAACAGCCCGAAATTCTTTAGTGCAAGTGATTCTGGGGAAAACTTCTGCTCTGCAAAAAATATTGTGGATAAAGGCATGGAAGGCACAGAGCTTACGTTAGCCTTTGCAGATGGAGAAAATATAGATGTACATATTCCGATTGCAGGAGGACATATGGTATCCAATGCCTTAGCAGGTGCCATTGCAGGAAAGCTGTTAGGCTTGAACGCAGAAGAAATAAAGGCAGGTATCGAAAGCTACCAGTCCATTGCAGGAAGAAACAACACCATCAAAACAGAGCGTTTTACCATCTTAGATGACTGCTACAATGCAAATCCAATGTCAATGAAAGCCGCTGTTGATATTATTGCAAAATCAAAAGGCAGAAAAGTTGCAATTTTAGGTGACATGTTTGAATTGGGAGAAGAAGAACTGAAACTGCACGGTGAAGTGGGAAGTTACGCAGGAGAAAAAGACATAGATTTACTTGTCTGCGTGGGAGAACGTTCCAAATACATGGCAGAAGAGGCAAGAAAAACTTCCAAAGGAGTTGTGCTTCATTACGAAACAAGAGAAGAAGTGTTAAAAGAAATCGCTCCACTGTTAAAACAGGGAGATACCATAGTAATCAAAGCATCCCACGGAATGGGATTTGATAAAATTGTAGAACATTTGCAAACTATATAAAAATAAGCCATTCGTTCCAGAACCCGAATGAAAGGGGGATGAAGCGGATGGCTTATTTCGTATTATGAAAGCAAAGCTTTGTTTTTGTCTAACATAGTCTGGATAAGCTCCTGACAATGTGCGCCGATAAATTTCTGCTGTTCTTTTGGCAGTTCCTTTGCAATCACCGGTTTGCCGTATTCAATGACAATATTTGTCTTTTTAATGGTAGGGAAATGGGCTTCCCACATACTTGCTGTATTGTTAATGGCAATAGGAACGATAGGGCATCCTGCCTTGGTAGCCATTTTAAAACTTCCTTCTTTAAAAGAAAGTAAAGTTCCTTCTTCCCCTTTGTTTCTGGTGCCTTCCGGGAAAATACAGATGGAAACGCCATTCTTTAATTTTTCCACACCGTCTAAAATAGTCTGCAATCCCTTTTTAACATCAGTTCTGTCCATAAACAGGCAGTGGAGATAGCGCATCCAAGTGCTTAACAGAGGAATTTTTTCCATTTCCTTTTTTGCAATATAACCGGTAGGACGTGGAACTCTTACATAAGTAACTAAAATATCGAAAAAGCTTCTGTGGTTTGCCACGTAAAGCACCGGAGTATCTTTTGGTACATTTTCTTCGCCCAGAACTGTAATTTTTACACCTGTTTCCCATAAAATCAGAGAAAAAGCTCCATTTACAATTTTTAAAGAACTTCTGGATTTCAGATCCGGGTTAAATTTTCCAATCACCCATTCCACCAGTGCCACAGGTATAGCCAGCACTAGAAATCCAATAACTGTCAAACATACAATTAAAAATCGAATCATATATTACACCTCGTATTCTCATATTTGCCGTTGGTAACAATGCTATTATAAGCCAAATTTGGGGAGGTGTACAGCAAAAATTGTAATCATAACCATTCGGAATGTCACATACAATAGTTAAAAAGGTACAGGGTGAACACGAATATGAAAAAAATACTTCCCATGATTTTTGCAATGGTTCTTTTATGCGGCTGTTCCGTACAGTCTGATGATAATAAGAAATTAAATGATTTGGAGTTTACGGTAATCAGTCAGGATGAAATTCCTAAGGAGCTGGCAGCACAGATAGAGGAGGAAAAGGAAAATGAGGTAAAACTTACATATAGCGATAATGAAAACCTTTATATTGCAAGAGGATATGGAGCGCAGGAAACCGGTGGTTACAGTATTTCCGTGGATGAAGTATACGAAACGGAAAATGCAGTCTTTTTCAAAACCAGTCTGATTGGACCGGCAGCGGGAGAGAAGACAGACAATAACGCCAGCTATCCTTGTGTGGTAATTAAGATGAAATTAATTGATAAAAATGTAGTATTTGAGTAGGAGGAAGCTATGGAACTGATTAAAAAAAATATTCACATGATGGTGAATGACAGAAAAGAAATGACACAGATTACCTTGGATGATGATATGAATGTGCCTGACAACCGTCCGGACATGATAAATTTAATTCAGCAAAAAGGCGATGTTGTGTTAGAGGAAGTAAAGGCAAATGAAAATCAGGCATGGATTAAAGGAAATTTAAACTTTCTGGTAATGTATATCAGCGACAATGAGGAAAGAAGAATACAAAGCATAGAAGGAAAGATTCCTTTTGAAGAATACGTTCACATGGAAGGACTAAAAGCCGGTGAGCAGATTCGCGCTGAGGGCGAATTGGAGGATTTGCGCATTGGAATTATCAATTCCAGAAAAATGAGTACTCAGGCAGTGGTTACCTTGCAGGTAACAACAGAAGAAATGCTAGAAGAAGAAATCAGCGTGGACATTGCAGAAAAGAACGGAATTGAATTTTGGAAAAATCCTATGGAAATCATGGAACTGCGTATCAATACGAAGGATATGGTTCGTATTAAGGAAGAAATTGCCCTTCCAAATGGAAAAAATAATATCCATGAAATTGTTTGGAAGGATGCTGCCTTAAATATCAAAGAAATCAAACTGCTGCCGGGGAAAATCAATGTATGCGGTACTGTGAAAATCTTTGTGCTGTATCGTGGTGAGGGCGATGAAAATAAATTAGACTGGGTAAATGAAGAAGTGGCATTTACCAAAGAATTGGAGTGCAGCGGCTGCAGCGAAGGCATGGTGCCGGATATTCGAAGCAGGATGCGAAGCTGTGACATGGAGATGAAAGCAGATTATGACGGAGAAGAAAGAATCATTGCACTGGATGCCGTGCTGGATATGGATGTGAAAATTTACGAAGAAGAACAGGTAGAGCTGGTAGAAGACGTTTACAGTACAGCCATGGAGTTACAGCCACAGGCCACGCCTCTTCGTTTCCAGCGTCTTGTGGGAAATAATATGTCAAAATGCAGAATTAGCGATAGGATGAGAATAAAAGGAGAAGAACCAAGAATTCTGCAGATTTGCAATGGAAGCGGAAAAGCAAGAATTGATATGGTAGAAACAGGTGCCAATGGTGTTATGATTGAGGGAACACTGGAAGTTATGGTGCTATATGTGGGTGCGGATGACAATATTCCATTTTACGGAAAAATGATACAGATTCCATTTAATCAACAGATAGACATGAATGATATTAAAGAAAATACTGTGTACAAAGTAGAAGTAGGAACGCTGCAAATTAACACAACCATGATTGACAGTGAAGAAATAGAAATCAAAGCAGTGATTGATATGTCAGTGATGGCAGTAGATGAATTTGAAAAAGATGTAATTCATGAAATTGCTGAGGCACCATTGGATTACGACCGTCTGGAAAATATTGCAGGTATTGTGGTTTATGTGGTATCTGAGGGAGATAGTTTGTGGAGCATTGGCAAAAAATATCTGCTGGGTGTGGAAGAAATAAAAGAATTGAATCATTTAGAAAGCAATGTGCTGAAGAAAGGCGACCGCCTGATTTTGTGTAAAAATATCAGCACACCGGCATAAAGTAAACCCCATGGTTCTCCATGGGGTTACTTTTAGTTAAAATCAATTAAGCTTCTATATTGTTTACAGTTCCATTTGCTTCGTTGCGCCATGCTTCAAATTTTTCCATGACAGCATCGTAAGTTTTCTGGCTGATTTCCGGAAGTTCTTTTCCCCAGGATTTGGTTGCTTCGGAAAAGCCCTTTTCAAAAGCTTCCTGCATCTGGTCGATTAAATCCGGATCCCCACCTGTTAAGGCTTTTGCAAAATCGATGATACGGTCAGAAGTCTGTTCTACGCCCCAGTAGCCATCTTCAGAAATATCTTCCTGAGCCTGTGCTTTGGTAGCTGCGTCTACAGTAAAGTCACCCTTTGCAAGGAATTTCCACATATCATCTGCAGTACCGATGGTCTGGCCCTGTTTGGTAAGCATCTTTTCAACTAAGCTTCTTAATTGAGCGGTACGAGCTTCCGCATCTGCCTTTAATTTGTCAATGGTTGCAGTATCCTGTGTGTAAGTTGCTTTCGTTGCTTTTGTACTACCTTCGTATACAGCAGAAACTTCTTCCTGTGCAGTAGTAGTGGTTGTAGTAGTTTTTGCTTTATCTGCAACAGTGGTCTGAGTTGTCTGTGTATAGGTTGCATCGCTAATTCCATTTACATTCATAGGTAATCCTCCTTGATATAAAACGATACAATGGGTTTCTTTTACTTTTATATCGGATATTTCAAGAGAAAACATAATACATACCTTTAAATACCATTGATTTTTTGTGGAAAAAGATTATAATAGATTGTATACAGAATACAATCTGCCAACAGGAGGAGTAAGCATGGATGAAATTAATTTAAAAGCACTGGCGAAAATCAATCTTTCTTTGGATGTAGTACGTAGAAGAGAAGATGGGTATCACGAAGTACGCATGATTATGCAGACAATCAATCTGTACGATAAACTGGAAATTAAAAAGAGTGAGGAACCGGGCATACAGATTACCACCAACAGCAGCTTTTTACCAACCAATGAAAATAATCTGGTGTACAAAGCGGCAGATTTATTGAAAAAGGAATTTAATATTCAGGAGGGAATCTCCATACATCTGCATAAATTTATTCCGGTAGCAGCCGGAATGGCAGGAGGAAGTTCTGATGCAGCGGCAGTGTTGTACGGTGTTAATAAATTGTTTGATTTAAAACTTTCCAAAAAGCAATTACAGGAGCGAGGCGTAAAAATCGGCGCAGATGTTCCGTATTGCATTATGCGTGGTACAGCACTGGCAGAAGGAATCGGAGAGAAGCTTACCAGATTGCCGTCAGCACCAGACTGCTACGTGGTAATTGCAAAACCGGGCATCAGTGTTTCTACAAAATTTGTTTATGAAAATCTTCATGCCAATGAATTGGAATATCATCCGGATATCGATGGAATGATAGAACAGATAAAAGACGGAAATTTATATGGCATGGCTGAAAAAATGGGAAATGTTTTGGAAACGGTTACCATCAAAGAATATCCGGTAATTGAAGATATCAAAAATGTGATGAAAGAAAACGGTGCAATCAATGCCATGATGAGCGGAAGCGGCCCTACTGTATTTGGTCTTTTCGACACAGAGCAGGCAGCAAAACAGGCATATGAAGCACTGGAAAAGAATCCGGACGTGAAAAAACTTTATCTTACAACTATGTTTCACAACAAATAAGTGATTTAGAAAGGAGCCTACAATGCAGGATTCATTAAGCGTAAATATGAATGAGTATCTTCCCTTAAGGGATGTGGTATTTAATACTTTACGTCAGGCGATTTTAAAAGGGGAATTGAACCCCGGCGAACGTTTGATGGAAATACAGCTTGCCCAGAGATTGGGTGTAAGCCGTACTCCAATCAGAGAAGCAATCCGTAAACTGGAATTGGAAGGTCTGGTAGTGATGATTCCAAGAAAAGGTGCGGAAGTAGCCAAAATTACAGAAAAAAGCATGCAGGACGTATTAGAAGTAAGACGTGCTTTAGAAGGTCTGGCAATCCAGCTTGCCTGTGGAAGAATAACCAAGGAAGAAATCGGAAATTTAGAAATTCAGGGAAAGAAATTTGTAGAAGCGGTAGAAACCGGAGATTTGGTTTTTATGGCAGAAGCCGATGAAGCCTTTCACGCAGTCATCTACAACGCAACCCAGAATGACCGTCTAATCTCCATTTTAAACAACCTGCGTGAGCAAATGTACCGTTATCGTGTAGAATACATCAAAGACACCAGTATTCATCCGATTATTTTAAAAGAACATGAAGAAATCATAAGAACAGTAAAAAAACGCGACGAAGAAGAAGCCTTCCACGCAATCTGCACCCACATCGACAACCAGGAGGAGGCTATTCGCAAGTATATTAAGGCGTTGAAATAGGTGGGGCATTTAAGATTTGTGGTGGCGGGACGCCCCAAGGATAGAGAGAAGCTTCCAGAGCAGAATAAAACAGCTCTGGAAGCTTCTCTCTATCCTTGGGGTTGTGACTTGGCAATTAGAGCAATAGAAAAGGGGATGCTTAGATGTTAAATGGTTGGAAATAGGTTGAATTTATCCTAGGGAAAGTGATATACTAATTATAT
>CAYVCL010000105.1:0-7796 GCA_964450185.1 uncultured Lachnospiraceae bacterium
AAATGTTAAAAAATTTAAAAAATGATTGAATAACTATGAGGGATGTTGTATAATAGGGTTAACACAAAAACGAAACGAATAAAGAAGGAGAGATATCGATGAAGAAAAATGGACTGAAACAACGACTGTTTAGTATTATTTTAGCTGCATCTATGGCAGTTTCTTCGATTTATGTTGCACCAACCGTAGAAGTACAGGCGGAAAAAGGTGAAGGAAAGGTATATTCTCACCGTTCATATGATTCTTCCTATGATGCACAATACGCATATTCCGGAGATGACTTGGGCTGTACCTACACCAAAGAAAAGACAACATTTAAAGTGTGGTCACCGGAAGCTTCTAAGGTAGTGCTTTGCAGATACGAAAATGGTAATGGCGGAAGTGCTATCAGTGAAATAGAGATGACAAAGGGTGATAAAGGTGTCTGGACAGCTGTTGTTACCGGCGATATTGTAAATACATATTATACATACAAAGTAACTGTTAATGGAACTACAAAGGAAGCTGTAGATATTTATGCAAAAGCAGCCGGTGTAAATGGTGATAGAGCCATGGTAGTTGATTTAGACAGCACCGACCCGGAAAACTGGGATACCAACTATCAAAGAGAAAAGACTTTACTCAGCGATATTATCGTTTGGGAAGTTCATGTTAGAGATTTCTCTATTGATGCATCTTCTGGTGTATCACAGGAAAATCGTGGTAAATACAAAGCATTTACAGAAAGTACTACAGTAAATGGCGCAGGAAAGACCGCTTCTTGTGTGGACTATTTGAAAGAACTGGGTGTTACCCATGTACAGATTCTTCCAATGTATGACTATGCATCTGTGGACGAAACAAAGGTTACTACTTCTCTGGGTTCTAATTATAACTGGGGATATGATCCGGAAAACTATAATGTTCCGGAAGGTTCTTATTCAAGCAATCCATATGATGGAAATGTTCGTATTACAGAAATGAAAGAGATGATTCAGGCGTTACATGATGCAGGAATCAAGGTAGTTATGGACGTGGTATATAACCATACCTATGACAGTGCAGATTCTAACTTGAATAAGATTATGCCTGGTTATTACTACAAGTTAAACGATGACTTATCCTTTAACAATCAGTCCGGATGTGGTAATGCTACAAGAAGTGAAAGTGCTATGTACCGAAAATACATGATTGACTCTATTCTTTACTGGGCAGAAGAATATAATCTGGATGGATTCCGTTTCGACTTAATGGGTATTCATGATTATGAAACAATGAATCAGATTCGTAGTGCCCTTGACAATAAGTTTGGTGAAGACACCATTGTAATGTACGGCGAAGGTTGGACAGGAGATGGAAAATACGACGACATTAGTGCGCATAAAGCAAATGAAGCTAATTTAGATTCTGGAATTGGTTACTTTAATGACCAGATTCGTGATGCTTTAAAAGGTGAACATAAATTTGATGGAACAATCGGATTGGTTCAGTATAACTATACAGATGGTGATGTGCTGGAAAGAGGAGAAAAATGGCCAAACAATATTTATGGCGGCATTATGGGCTCTGTTGGAAAAACCGGCGGTGAATGGGGTATGTGGCGTCCATTCTGGTCTAAATCCTCCAACTGTAGTCTGAGCTATGTATCAGCTCATGACAATCTGACACTTTGGGATAAGCTTACAGAAAAATTTGGAAAGAATTATTCTTCTCAAGATGAAAAATTGTTGAATATGAACAAAATGGCAGGTTCTGTAGTTCTTACTTCTAAGGGCGGCGTGTTTATGCAGGCAGGAGAAGAATTTGCACGAACCAAGAACGGTGATGATAACAGTTACGCATCTTCTGATAATGTAAATAAAATCGATTGGAACAGAGTAGACACATATTCCGGTATACAGGAATATTACGAAGGAATGATTAAGATTCGTAAGGCGTTTTCCGGTTTCCGTTCTATTACAACAAGAAGTGGCGACAACTGGTCACCTAACAATAATAACCTTACATGGATTACGGATGTAAAGGGTAAAGAACCAACAGGTTTATTTGGTTTCTATGAAAAAAATAGTGTAGCTGGTGAGTGGAGTAAGATTGCAGTATTGATTAATAATGCAATTACAGACCAGTCCATCACATTAGATGAAAATGCCTGGGTAATTATTGCAGATGGAAAAAAGGCTGGATTAGAAAAAATCAAAGAAACAGGTTCTTCTGTAACAGTTCCTGCAAAATCTGTAGTAGTAGCAGTTCCAAAAGCAACTTTTGAAGCGTGCAACATTTCAGATAACAAAGCACCTGTGATTAAAGGAAATGACACATATGAAATTGTTGCGGGAACCGCATTAGATTTCCAGTTGACAATTTCAGATGCAGATGGTGATGCAGTAACAGTGAAAGCAGAAGGAGTACCATCCGGAGCATCTTTTGACACTGCAACAGGAAAATTTACATGGAGCAATCCGGTAGCTGGTACTTACACAATGACTGTAACAGCAACTGATGGAAAAGCTACAGCAACCAAAACAATTACTATTACAGTAACTGAAAAGACAGAAGCGTTAAAAACATTAGTAGCAACTATCGAAGCAGAAGGTTTCGTAGAAGCAAACTATACAGAAAATGTATGGAAACCATTTGCAACAGCATTAGAAACAGCAAAAACTGTAATTGCAAACGGTGAAACAGATGACAATAAGATTGCAACAGCATTGGCAGACTTAAAACAGAGTTATGAAGCTGTTTCTAAAGAAAAAGCTGCAAGAGAAGAAGTGGAACAGAAGATAAGCGAAGCAGAGGAGAAAGTAAAGGAAGCAAAAGCAGATTCAGCAAGTTATGATGCAGAGGCAATTTCTGACTTGGAAACTGTAATAGCAGAAGCGAAAGCAGCTCTGGCGGGCAAAATAAGCGTAGAAGATACAGAAAGTCTTGTAGAAGATTTGCAGATGTCTATTGATGCTGTAGTATCACTGAAAGCAAACCCTGTAATTCGTGTGAAATCCAACTGGTCTGATCCATATGTATATGTATGGTCAGGAACCTCAACACAACATGCAGGGGCATATCCGGGAACAAAACTTACAACGAAAGATGAAGATGGCTGGTATATTTTTAATTTACCACAGGATTTAACAGGCTATTCTCTAATTGTAAGTGATGGTTCAGCAAACAATAAAACAAAAGATATTACTGGTGTGAAAGAAAGTATTGATGTTATCGTAAATGGAACTAGCGGTATTACAACAGATTTCACAACAGAAGCTCAACCGTTGAAAACAGGTACACCAACTTTAAATAAGGAACAGCTTTACAATGTAATTGCAAAAGCAGAAGCAGTAGATAAGAGCATTTATACAGCAGAAAGTGTTGCTGTGTTTGAAGAAAGTTTAAGTACAGCACAGGCTATAAAAGCAGACGATGACATTGCACAGGTAAAAGTAAATCAGGCAGTAAGAAACTTAAAGAAAGCAATCAAAGCATTGACAATAAAAGGTAATGCTGTCATTACAGTAACACCAATACCAGTAGAACCGACAGTAGTGCCAACAGACGGACCAGTAGAACCAACAAAAGTACCTGCTACTCCGGTGCCAACAGAAGTACCAACCGTAATGCCGACGAAAACACCGGGTGAACACGAAGTTATGAGTTTTTCTGTTGACGGAAACGAAATTAAAGTGGAAATGGAAGATAATGCAGCAGCAAATAGTTTCTTAGATTCTATGCCGATAGAATTGTATTTCGAAGATTACAGTGACACAGAAAAGGGAGCATATTTAGATATTGAATTGGATACTAGTGATGCACCGGAAAGCTATGCGCCAAAGGCAGGAGATCTTGTATATTACATTCCATGGGGAACAATCAGCTTCTATTTAGAAGATGCTTCAGCACAGGAAGAGATGATTCCTCTTGGTAAAGTGATTTCAGGTATGGAATATGTAGAAAACATAGCATATGCAGATGTTGTTATTGCAAATACAACAGGTGAAACAGTAACAATAATTCCTACGATTGAACCAACTGCAGAACCAACAAAACCAGGTGATGTAACACCAACTGCAGAGCCAACAAAAACACCAACAGATGTACCAACCGTAGCACCAACAAAAGAACCAACAAAGGCGCCGACAGCAACACCAACGAAAGCACCAACAAAGGCACCGACAAAGGCGCCGACAGCAACACCAACGAAAGCACCGACAAGTTCACCTGTAAAAACAGAGAAGTTTACGTTAGAGGTGTCTGCAAACGGTACTACAGCGGTAGATTTGGAATGGGATATGCTTTCTACAGCAGATGTATATCAGGTTTATCGTGCAACTTCTGTTAACGGTAACTATAAGTTGGTAACAACTATAAATGACGGTACAGTAACTTCTTATACAAATAAGAAATTACAGAGCGGAAATACATACTACTACTACATCAAAGCATATGAAAGTCAGTCCGGAAAACTGGTATGTATTAATACAACAGCAAAACAGAAAGTAAAATTAGCACTAGCAAAAGTAACTTTAAGATCCGCAAAAGCCACAGGCAAAAAAGCAAAAATCACATGGAAAAAGCAAAGCGGTGTTAGCGGATACGAAGTATACCAGTCAACAAAGAAATCAAGCGGCTACAAAAAAGTAGCTACCGTAAAAGGAGCAAGCAAAGTAAGCTACACTACAAAGAAGAAACTTACATCAGGTAAGAAATATTACTACAAAGTAAGAGCTTACAAGACAGTAAGCGGTAAAAAAGTTTACGGAGCTTATTCCAGCGTGAAGAGCGTTACGATTAAGAAGTAATTGGATATAGGTTAAGTTGTGGGGTGTTGACAGTACGCCCCCGATACGAAGAAAAGCTTCCCGAGCAGAACCAAACAGCTCGGGAAGCTTTTCTTCGTATCGGGGGCTGTGCTTGGCAGACGGTACACAACTTAACTATATAAATTATTGGAGGAATGTATTACAATCAATCAGCAAATGAGAATGATTCTCATTCAGAAATATTGCATTTTATTGTTTCTTTTGTTATTATGATAGCGGTTAGATATAACTAACTGCTAATAGATCATTATAAAACTCCTTCTGTTTTGATTTGCTGCATCACTACAGAAGGATAACTCAAAAGAAAGGACGATACTATGAATAATTTAGTAATTGAAAAAGTGATTGGACGAGAAATTATTGATTCCAGAGGAAATCCTACGGTAGAGGCAGAGGTGTGGCTGGCAGATGGAACCATTGGCAGGGGGACGGCTCCAAGCGGTGCATCTACTGGAGAATTTGAGGCTTTGGAATTAAGAGATGGAGATAAAACACGTTTTGGAGGAAAAGGCGTATCCAAAGCGGTGGAAAATATAAATACAGTAATTATTGATGTTTTACAAGGAATCAGTGCGGCAGATACATATTTAGTAGATAAAACAATGATTCAGGCAGATGGAACAAAGGATAAATCAAAGTTGGGAGCAAATGCTATTTTAGCAGTTTCCATTGCGGCTGCAAGAGCGGCATCTATATCGCTGGGTATACCTCTTTACAGATTCTTGGGAGGTGTGAATGGTAATAGACTTCCTGTTCCGATGATGAACATTTTAAACGGTGGAGCTCACGCAGCCAATACAGTAGATGTACAGGAATTTATGATTATGCCTGTTGGCGCAGAAAGCTTCCGGGAAGGACTTCGCTGGTGTACAGAAGTATTTCACGCATTAGGTGCAATCTTAAAAGAAAAAGGACTTGCAACCGGTGTAGGTGATGAAGGTGGTTATGCACCGGATTTAGCAAGCGATGAAGAAGCCATTGAATTTATTTTAGATGCCATTAAAAAGGCAGGATACGAACCGGGCAAAGATTTCGTGCTTGCAATGGATGCAGCTTCCAGTGAGTGGAAAACAGGAACAAAGGGAGAATACCTTCTTCCGAAAACAGGAAAGAAATTTACATCCAAGGAATTGGTACAGCATTGGAGTGAACTTTGCGAGAAATATCCGATTTATTCCATTGAAGATGCTTTGGATGAAGAAGACTGGGATGGCTGGAAAATCTTAACAGAAGAGTTAGGAAACAAAATCCAGTTGGTAGGTGATGACTTGTTTGTAACCAACACAGAACGTCTTCAGAAAGGAATTTCTATGAACTGCGGAAATTCTATCTTGATTAAGTTAAACCAGATTGGAAGTGTATCTGAAACCTTAGAAGCCATAAAAATGGCGCACAACGCAGGATATACAGCAATTTCTTCTCATCGTTCCGGTGAAACAGAAGATACCACCATTGCAGATTTGGCAGTTGCTTTAAATACATGCCAGATTAAAACAGGTGCTCCAAGTAGAAGTGAACGTGTGGCGAAATACAATCAGTTATTGCGCATCGAAGAAGAATTAGGCGAAAGTGCCGTTTATCCGGGCTTTGCAGCGTTTCATATTAAAAGATAGTTATAGATAAAAAGGAGAAGGACAGTGTCAGAAAATGCATTTTTGCTCTTACAAGAGATGGATTTAGAAAATATAGAAACTCAAATAATTATGCAATGTGCGCCGGTAATTGCCGGATTGAAAATTTCTAATTTGCTTATTGTCAGCAACAACAATAATGAACATGTAAAAACAATTATGCATAAAACAGGGTTGTGTTGGACGGAGCTGTTGAATCTGAACAATCAGACTACTTTTCTGGTTTACCGTCCCCAAAAACTAAAAGAATACCTGAAACAGTCGAAAGTACAGGCGTTAATGAAAAGCTTAGGATACAATAGCTGTACAGAACAGGTTTTGATAGAAAATGTGCGGAAAAAGTATCGTGATTATATGATATCTCGAAGGGAATTTCCGCACGAAATGGGGTTATTATTAGGCTATCCCCCGGAAGACGTTGGCGGCTTTATAAAGCATAATGGAAAGAATTTTCTCTTTTCCGGCTATTGGAAAGTATATGAAAATATGCCTGCAAAGAAAAAACTATTTTTAAAATTCGAGCAGGCAAGAGAAACCATGCTTCAGCTAATGTCCTGTGGGATAAGTGTAACAGATGTGATTGATATTTATAAGGAAGAACCACTGCGAAAAGCAGTAGGATAGGAGGAAAATATGGAAAAAATTAATGTAGTATTCTGGTCAATGACAGGAAATACAGCCGCAATGGCAGTTGCAATCGGAGATGGAATCAAAGAAGCGGGAAAAGAAGCAGAGGTAGTACCTGTAAGTAACGCAAATATGGACGAATTAAAGAAAGCGAATGTGTTGGCATTAGGTTGCCCTTCCATGGGAGCAGAAGTGTTAGAAGAAGCAGAAATGGAACCATTCGTAGAAGAAGTAACCGGATTTGTTGCCGGAAAAACAGTAGCCTTGTTCGGTTCCTACGGCTGGGGTGACGGCCAGTGGATGCGCGACTGGGTAGAACGCATGACCGCCGCAGGTGCAACCGTATTAAACGGAGAAGGTTTGATTTGCCATGAAACACCAGGAGATGATGATGTAGAAGCTTGCAAGAACCTTGGAAAGCAGTTGGCGGGGATTTGATTCATATTTGGGCGGAAATCAGTACGCCCCAACAATGTAAAGAAGCTTCCAGAGCAGAATGAAACAGCTCTGGAAGCTTCTTTACATTGTTGGGGCTGTGCTTGGTTGACTGCGCATAAATGTGAATTGAATAGGCCGCCTGCATAAATGTTATGTGTCTTGTGTTCAATAAGACTTTAGTGTATAATATTTGTACTTAGGAGGAGGTGTATCGCATGTACTTTAAAAGGGATATTGAGGAGTTTTTATTGCAATGGAAAAATAGTTCCATAAGAAGTGTATTAGAAGTAAAAGGTGCCAGACAGGTAGG
>CAYVCL010000106.1:0-7744 GCA_964450185.1 uncultured Lachnospiraceae bacterium
AAATAGCGTAGCAGCCATCAAAACTGCTACGCTTAAAAAGTCTAACTTTTGGGGGTCACCTCATCGCACCTGCCTTTTATCATTGTATATCTTATTTTTCTACAACATTAGCTTCTAAAAATTCCATTACTTTATTAGCGCAAATTGTATCTTTCATGCTCTTTACTACATCTTCTTTTACATAGCCCTGTGATTCAAACTGAGTCCACAACTCATCTTCTGTAGTAACACCCATTCCTTCCATGTAATCATTTAAGTATTCCTGATATTCTTCATCAGATACAGTGATTCCTTCTTTTTCAGCAATGCTGTCTAAAATCAACTGTTCTTTTGCTGCAGCTTTTGCATTTGTTACAGCTGTTTCTTTAAAGTCTTCTACGCCTAAGCCACAAGCTTCAAGATACTGGTCAAAAGTCATACCATAGCTTGAGGTAACCATGTTATCTACGTATGTCTTATATTCTAAGATATAATCTTTTACTTCCTGTTCATCATATTTCTTGATTGCACAATTAGAAAGTACTGCAGACCAGATAGCATTTCTCTTTTCATTGGTTGCTGTGCTCTCATTGGATTCTTCCATTGAGCTTCTGATATCTGCTTTGTATGCTTCGATAGATTCAAACTCTGTGTTTTCTTTTACAAATTCATCTGTAACTTCCGGTTCCTGTGTTTTGTAAATTCCGTTTACAGTTACATCAAATACTACATCTTTTCCAGCATATTCTGTGTTACCATAATCTTCTGGGAAAGTTAAAGCAAGGCTCTTTGTTTCACCTTTCTTAACACCAACAAGACCTTCTTCAAATCCTTCGATAAATGTTCCGCTTCCTAACTCTAATTTGTAACCTTCGCTGCTTCCACCATCGAATTCTTCGCCGTTGATTTTACCAACATAATCGATATCAGCAATATCACCATTTTCCAAAGTATCTCTGTCTGTTACTTCTACTTCTTCGTTGAATGCTGCCATATAAGAATCAAATTCTGCCTGTACTTCTTCGTCAGTAACAGCTGCTACTTCTACCTTATCAATCTCAATACCTTTGTATTCTCCGATTGCAATAGCATCTGTTTCAATAACAGGATTTGCTACTTCCGGTTCTCCATCTACTGAAAGGTCAACATCCGTTGTATAGAAAGAATCATCTACAGAAGCTGCTGTTGTAGTTTCTGGTGTTTCTTCAGACACAGTTGTTTCTGTAGTGTTTTCTGTTGTATCTTCTTTTTTATCACCACATGCTGTTAAGGAAAGCATTGTACATGCCAGTAACGCTACGATAATTTTTTTCTTCATTTTTGATTCCTCTCCATCTTATATAATTTATTACAATTTTGTAACACTGCCCTAGTATATCATACCCCGGACAAAAAAGAAAGTAATTCTTTCTAAATTGCCTTTATCTTACAATATTGGTGACAATAACCTGGAAAATTGCTCCTTAATTTTAATTATAAGAGAACGGTTATTGTACTTGTGCAATGTGATTTTTGTAGATTTTTCGATATCTTTCATAAAAATTTCGTCAAACTGTTTTGTAACTTTTTCGTCATATATTACAGCGTTAACCTCAAAATTCAACTGAAAACTTCGAATATCAAAGTTGGCTGTACCATAACTGCACACTTTTCCATCCACACAGATACCTTTTGTATGAATAAAACCATTATCATAAGTATAACAACTGGCACCTGCCTGAAGCATTTCTCCAATATAGGAATAAGTCGCCCAGTATACAAAAGGATGATCCGGCTTACACGGTATCATAATTCTTACATCCACTCCGGAGGATGCTGCCATTTTCAAGGTATCCAGCAGGGTTTCATCCGGCACAAAATACGGTGTCTGGATATAAATATGGTCCGTGGCATGGCTGATAAGGTATACATAATTGTCACGAATAGTTTTCCACTTAGAATCCGGTCCACTGGAAATAATCTGAATGCCGGTAGTTCCCGTTGATGGTTTTTCCTGAGTGAAGTATTTGTCTTCCAAAAACAAATTGTTTCCTGCAGCATAGTTCCAGTCAAGGAGGAAACGTATCTGCAACCCTAGCACTGCACTTCCGTGTATTTTCATGTGAGTGTCACGCCAATAGCCAAATTTTTTATCCAGCCCCAAATATTCTCGTCCCACGTTAAATCCGCCTACAAAGCCTACTTCACCATCTATTACCACAATTTTTCTATGATTTCTGTAATTAATACGCAGATGAGCTTTCTTTAACACTGCCGGGAAAAATTCTGCTGTCTGGATTCCATGACTTCGAAGCATTTTCCACTGTTTTTTTCGAATTTCACGGCATCCCATGCCATCGTACAAAATTCTGACTTCCACACCTTCTGCCGCTTTGCGAATTAACACTTCTTTGATTCGTTCAAACAATTCATCATCACGGATAATATAATACTGCATGTGAATATACTTCTTCGCTTGTTCCATTTCCTCAATCAAAGCGTCAAATTTTTCATGTCCGTCAGTATAAATGGTTACATCATTATCATCTGTATACACGCCACCGGAAGTACTCAGATTATAATAAGCCAGTTCCTTATATCCTTTTATTTCATAGCTTTCCGCCATTTCAATCTCGTTTTTGGCAGCCTCACTCTGCTTACGCATCTCAGAATTTAATTCATCCTCGATTTCTTTAATTCGGAACATACGGTTCTTATTCATATT
Organism: uncultured Lachnospiraceae bacterium; assembly: GCA_964450185.1. Classification (GTDB taxonomy): domain Bacteria; phylum Bacillota; class Clostridia; order Lachnospirales; family Lachnospiraceae; genus RUG11237. Next base: position 2,684 of record CAYVCL010000106.1, read on the forward strand.
CTGCCCTAAAATCAAATACATAAGAAAACCGATTCCCGGAAGAAAGTACAACACTAACAACCATGCCCATACTGCCCGTGGATCCCTTCTTTCAAAAAATACAATCGCTATGGCAAGAATCATATTTACATAAACCATATTATCCCAAAGCCAGCACCACGCCGTAGTAATGGTATCAAAAACTATATCCAAACTTTGTTCCTCCTTACACCAGACATTTTCCAAAACATATTACAAATTATACGTTTCCTTCCTTTCCTTGTCAACGACACCAATTCTAAAACAATTCTAAAATACTTGAACCTTCTATTAAATAATGATACAATTACTAAGATTGATTTATACTTTAATATTCAGGAGGTTTTGAAGTGAACACAGGCACAATTATATCATTAATCATTCTTGCAGTTTTGATTATCTTATTAATAGCTCTCTACTTTTTTGGAAAGAAAGCCCAGAAGAAACAGGAAGAGCAGCAGAGCCAGTTAGAAGCTACTGCCCAGACTATTTCCATGCTGGTTATCGATAAAAAGCGAATGCCTTTAAAAGATGCAGGTCTTCCACAGATGGTTATTGACCAGACTCCAAAGTTACTTCGTCGTTCCAAACTTCCAATCGTAAAAGCGAAGGTGGGACCAAAGGTAATGACTTTAATCTGTGATGAGAAAATTTTTGATTCTGTTCCAGTGAAAAAAGAAGTAAAAGCTGTTGTCAGCGGTATTTACATAACAAGCGTAAAGGGATTGCGCGGACCATTAGAACAGCCAGCCAAGAAAAAAGGCTTCCGTCAGAAATTACAGGATAAAGCAGCAAAAATGCAGGCACAGTTAAAAGAGGAAGAAACAGCTACCGGCAAAAACAATAAGAAAAAGAAAAAATAATGTAAAAAGTGCAGACCATTTCAATCTGGTCTGCACTTTTTTAACTTACTAATTTAAAATCCCCGGATTCTCTCGGACATATAGACATACTAATATGACAGTCTGCCAAAAACTCATAATTTACATCCATTCCGTATTTTACATCAATCTGAATTTCTTCTTCTTTCTCATCCACATGTATGGAACTGGTATCCAATCCTATCAGTATATTTCCAAAAGGTGTTTTATAATAGGTAACATTTTTCTTGCCACTCTCAAAAATCATATGTACATTGCTGCTTCCCTTTTTCAGCAACTCGAAACTGTCCTCTTTAAATTTCACCATACAGTTGGACACACCATCCGCTCCCTCTGTAATTTCATCGTACTTGAGATAATGTTTTCCATTGCGGTTGTAATATTCTCCGTTGGTAATCACCTCAATGGGTTCCTCCGGATTCTGTTCCTCTAAGTACTGTAATCCTGAAATTTTGATAATAACATCTTTTGTCATTTTATTTTCCCCTAACTCTCTTTATTTTATGTATGCCTTATGATGCAATCGTATAACACATTGGTGTATAAATAACTCCATCCTTTGTTATCTGGTCTGCGGTATCTTTAAAACCTAATTTATGATAAAAACCCAGTGCATAAGGTGAAGCATTTACACTAAACCGATACTCCTTATACTGTTCAAAGGAATATTGGAAGGCACTGAATACCAATGCACTTCCTACTCCTATTTTATGGTATTCTTTGTCAACAAACAATAGGGAAAGATGAGATTTATTCCTGATTCCTGCAATTCCTACCATTTTTCCAGCCACAAAGGCACCAAAAATCAGATACTCACCCAGCAGAAACATTTTTTCCAACAACGGGTCCCTGATAAAATTATAAAAGCTTTTTATACCCTCTTCGGTGTAAATATCGCCTTCAAATTCTAAAAATGTTTTCCATGCGATTTCCATCGCCCGCTCAAATTCAGTTCTGTTTATCTGCCGTATTTCTACCATTTTACAAACTCCTACTTTACTTCATTGGTGTATGGCCCGCTTTTCTCCAATTCCACCGCATTCTCCATGGTACATCTCGCAATGGCTTCCAATGCTTCCGATGTAAAAAATCCCATATGTGATGTAATCAGCACATTTGGAAATGTGGTAAGTCTTGCCAGATTTTCGTCGGTGATAATATCGTCAGAACGGTCTTCAAAAAATACTCCTGCTTCTTCCTCATAAACATCCAGCCCTACACCTGCAAATTTTTTATTTAATAATCCCTCAATCAACGCGTTGGATTCAATTAATGCCCCTCTGGAAGTATTAATCAGATACACATTATCTTTCATCAGAGCAATGGTATCTTTATTAATAAGATATTTTGTGTCCTCCGTCAATGGGCAATGCAATGTAATAATATCCGACTTTTTCATCAGTTCTTCCAAAGATACATAAGTCACATCCAGACTCTTATTCGGGTAGGGATCATACGCCAGTATTTCCACAGAAAAGCCTTGCAGTAGTTCAATCATTGCCTGACCAATCTTTCCGGTTCCTACCACGCCAACGCATTTTCCCTGAATATTAGTTCCCAAAAGTCCCTGAATACTCATATTGAAATCTCTTGTTCTTGTGTATGCTCTATGGGTTTTTCTATTCACCGTCAAAAGCATGGTTAAGGCATATTCTGCCACTGCCTCCGGTGAATAGGATGGTACTCGTAAAATAACCAATTTATCCTTAGCCGCTTTGATATCCACGTTATTAAAGCCTGCACAGCGCAAAAGAATCCCTTTTACGCCCATTTCATAAAGCTTATCTATCATGGCTGCTGTAATTTTATCATTTACAAACACACAGATGGCATCTGCGCCCTTTGCCAGAATAATAGACTTTTCCGCACATTTACTTTCTACAAATTCTACTTCCATTCCATATTCTTTGGATAAAGGCTCGAACCACACTCTGTCATATGGCTTTGTCCCAAAAAACACAATTTTCACTTTGTTTTCCTCCTGGATTGATTTCTTACATTATAGTATCTCAATTATTACTATTATTTATGCCGGAAATCTGCTGCATAATCCAGTTTTCTAAATCCTTATATACCACATCTTTGTCTGTTTCATTGAGAATCTCGTGTCTGTCATTTTCATATAATTTCATATCCAGATTGGAATATCCCACTTTCTCCAGTAATGCATACGCTTTGCGCACACCTTCACCAAAATCTCCCACAGGGTCATCGGCACCGGATACAAAGAATATAGGCAAATCCTTTCTTGCATTTGCAAAATTTTCTTCCTTTTGAATGTATAAGAAAATTTTAAACAATGTTTCATATCCATTAAGGGTGAAAATAAAATCGTTTCTTTTATCTGCTTCGTATAAATCTACCTGCTTTTCGTCTTTTGTTAACCAGTCGTGTTCTGTTCTCGCCGGACGAAAACGATTATTAAATGAGCCAAATGCATTATTATTCACCAATTTGCTTCGATATTTTTTCCCATGAAATATGGAAATAACCTTCGCTAACAATATCCCCATCTGCAATGAGCCTATTTTCTTAGAGCCGGTTCCCATAATAATAGCTCCATCGATGCCTTTTCCATATTCTATTATGTATTTTCTGGTGATAAAGGAACCCATACTATGTCCCAAAATAATATACGGTTTTCCCGGAAATGCTTTTTGTGTCAGCTTCTTTAACCTATGTACATCTCTTACCAGAATCGTTTCTCCATCTTTCTCACAAAAATATCCCCGGTCGCTGTCCTGCTCCACGGATGTACCGTGCCCCAGATGGTCGTTTCCCACAACCACAATTCCTTTTTCTGCCAAATAGTTTGCAAATTCATCGTAACGGTCGATATGTTCTACCATACCATGAACAATCTGAACAATTCCCTTGATTTCTCCCTTTTGTGGAATCCAGCGGATAGCATGTATTTTGCTTTTATTATCCCTGGAATCGTAGGTAAATTCTTCTTTCGTTACCATAATACCCTCTCCTAACCTCGTAAAATTCCCCCATTATTACTCCGCTCTGCTATTGCTTCTATTTGAATAAAAGCTTCTTATTTAATAAGTATAAACTATTTCTTTCCAGAAAACAACTTAAAACTTACTTTTATATCCTTACTATCTGCCTGAAAAATGCTTTCATATTCTTCTTCTGTTAAAACTTCTTTTAACATTTCTTTCTGGTCTTCCTCCAACACACCATAAGCAGAATCCACAAAGCACAAATTTGGATACAATACACACCACCAGTTCTTTCCTTCGGCTTCTCCTATCTCTATTTTTAACGCCTGATACACCCCTGCCGGAAACACTGCCTCTCCATAGGTTTTTATAGGAAAATAACTTTCTGTCAGTTCCACTTTCACATTGTAGGAATACCCTTCTTCTGCAATCACTCGTTCTGCCTCTTGCTTGATTTCTTCCATGTAAAGCTGAATAATATATTTGGTACTTTCTAAATCCTCTCCTACCTGTGTCAGCGAACTTACATAATTCACCACACGCTCTTTTACTTTCATTTTTAACGCCTGATCTTCTTCGCTGTCACTGTTGGCAATCACATGCAATCGCAAGATTTCCTGTGCCATATGTTTCTGATAATCCGCCGCCTGCACCTGACTGCTCCATTTGTTGCCTGTTATGTACACTACCATTCCTAAAATGCATGCTAATGCAAATATTTCGTATTTTCTTTTTTTCTGATACATAAAATTGACCTCCTAAATATGTTCTATTAGGAGGTTTGCCAAATTTATGCAAGTTTATACAATTATTTTCATTTTAACTTTGTGGGTTATCAGGACGCTCATAACGCCACCTGTATAATAGACTCTTCTTTGCTATGCGCTTTCAGTTCTTTATTCATAACAGGTTGCAATTCTTCCATCTCTTTAGTAACTGAAAAAGATTTTACTTCTGGCAATTCTGCTCTAAGTTCTTTACTGATTCTACTATAAAAATCTGAACCATATAACGCCAATTTATTCATTCTTGATATATTTTTCCCAAGATTCCAATAAAATAAAGCATCTCTTCATTACCTTGGAAGGAATGTGCCAAGTGGGAAGAAACCTATGATAAAAAGGTATCAAGAAAAGGTTGACAGGCAGAACGCCAGCCCAATGTCATTTAGATAACATTTAAGTGCTTTTTGCAAAAAACGAAATGTCATG
>CAYVCL010000107.1:0-7687 GCA_964450185.1 uncultured Lachnospiraceae bacterium
CTGTTTGTATAAGTAGCAATTCCGCTCATGCGCTGTAAATAGTTTAACGCTGTTCTTTCGCCGGATAATAAGGCACGAATATCGCCTTCTACCACTGCCAAAAGCTGACCGTTTTTCACTTCATCTCCGTCTTTTACTTTAAATGTCACTTTCGCTGTGTCATCTAACAATTCAAAAACTCTTTTAAAAACATCAAGACCTGCAATAATTCCGTCCTGTTTACAGATTAAATCTGCACATCCTGCTTTGCTCTCTCTCATCACGGCATTGGTTGTAACATCCTCGCTGGAAATGTCTTCTCTTAATGCCTGCAAAATTAAATTATCTACGTTCAACAGTGTTGTAACTGGATTCATTTGTAACACCCTTTCTATTTTCTTGTTCAATGGCTTCTATCACTAACTTCTTATTTGCAATTTCGTACTGTTCTAAATTCTTATATGTATTCATGTCAATTCCGTACTTTTTTGAAAGTTCTGCTTCTTCTACTGCAGGTATTTCACGTTCTTCCCAATGAGCTATCATGTCTTTTACTGCACGTTTGGCAAATACAAGACTTTCTAACAAGGAATTGCTGGCAAGACGATTGGCTCCGTGAACACCATTACAGCTGGTTTCTCCTGCTGCATATAAATGCTCCATGGTGGTTTTGCTCACGGAATCCACATGAACGCCTCCCATAAAATAGTGCTGAGATGGCACTACAGGGATTGGCTCTTTTGTCACATCATAGCCTTCTTCTAAGCAGTACTGATATATATTTGGAAAACGCTGTTTCACATCACAATTCTCAATGGTACTCATGGAAAGCAGTACATATGGCATATTATCTTTTTCCATTTGTTTATGTATTTCATTTGTCAGCAAATCTCTTGGAAGGAGTTCATTTACAAAACGCTCTCCATCTTTATTATAGAGAACCGCACCTTCCCCACGCACTGACTCAGATATCAGAAAACGTCTTCCCTTTTTCTTAGAATACAATGTGGTTGGATGAATTTGAACATAATTTACATGTTCTAAATCAATTCCATGACGTATAGAAATTGCCAGAGCATCTCCTGTCAGATGTGGGAAATTGGTGGAATTTTCATATACACCGCCAATGCCGCCACATGCCCATAAAACATCATGGGCAAACACCGGCACTAACTCTCCTTCTGCTGTTTGCACCACAATACCGTCACAACAATTATCTTTACATATAATATCTACCATAGTGGTTTCGGTAAGAATTGTTACATTGTCTAATTTCTGTACCTGTGCCAACAGCTTGGTGGTTATTTCCATGCCTGTCACATCTTCATGATAAAGGATTCGGTTGGTAGAATGAGCCGCTTCTCTGGTAAAGACCAGTTCACCATCTTCCATGGCAAATTCTACTCCATATCCTATCAAGTCTTCAATCACAGCATGTGAAGAACGAATCATAATATTTACCGATTCTTTTCTGTTTTCGTAATGCCCTGCCTTCAATGTGTCTTCAAAAAAGCTGTCGTAATCATCTTCGTTTTTCAACACACAGATTCCACCCTGAGCCAGAAAAGAATCACTTTCCTCTAATGACGCTTTTGTTATCATCAATATCTTTTTGTCTTTTGGAAGATTCAATGCCCCATAACAGCCTGCGACACCTGTTCCAACGATTATTACGTCATATTCTTTTTCCATAACTGCCTCCCAATGAACTGTCTGTTTCCAGTTCATATTTCCTATTTTGCAAGCTCTAACATACGCACAAGTGGTGCATGTGCTTCCTTCGCAAACTGTTCTTCTAATTTTACTTCAAATGTATTATTTTCCAGTGAATCAATAATTTTGTCCAGTGTAATCTTCTTCATATCCGGGCAAATCAAAGTTTCTGTCAATGGATAAAATTCTTTTTCCGGATTGTTTTTCTTTAATTCACACATAACTCCAAGCTCTGTTCCGATAATGAACTCACGCTTATCACTTGCTTTCGCATAGGAAATAATACCGGCAGTACTGCCTGCATATTCAGCCAGTTCCACAACTTCTTTTTCACATTCCGGATGCACTAATAAAGCTGCATTTGGATGCGCTTCCTTTGCTTTTAACACATCTTCTTTGGTAAGCTTTGCATGTACCGGACAACATCCGTCATTGAAAATAAATTCTTTTTCCGGCACCTGTTCTGCCACATATCTTCCCAAATTCTTATCTGGAATAAAATAAATATATTTATTTGGAAGTGCTTTTACAATCTTTAATGCATTGGATGAAGTTACACAAACATCTGCATTTCTCTTTAATTCCGCATTGGAATTTACATAACACACCACCGCAACATCGTTATATTTTTCACGAACTTTTGCAATACTTTCCGCGGTTGCCATGTGTGCCATCGGACAGTCTGCGGAAGCATCCGGCATTAACACTGTTTTCTTCTGATTTAAAATCTTCGCACCCTCACCCATAAAGGATACACCACATAAAATAATGGTATCAGCCTCTACCTGAGTTGCCTTTTCGCTCAAAAAGTAGGAATCTCCAATATAATCCGCCACTTCATGTATTTCATCTTTCACATAATAATGTGCCATAATAACAGCATTTTTTTCTTTTTTCAGTGCATTTATTCTATCTATTTTTTCTTTCATTGCAGCCTCCTGCTTTTTATGTAAATTTCCAAATTATAACTAACATGTGGAAGTATATCACAAAATATTCTCAATTACAAGATTCCCTGACTCCTAAGTTTCTAAACCTTTCTTACAGTTGTCTTGTTTATCTGCTCTCTAACTTTCCAATAAATTCTTTTACTCTGGCATTATCCGAATTAAAAATTTCCTCTGGAGTTCCCTGTGCCTGTATATAACCGTTTTCCATAAAGATAATTCGTTCGGATACTTCTTTTGCAAATTGCATTTCGTGGGTAACAATAATCATTGTCATATGTTCTTTTGCCAGTTCTTTGATAACCTTTAAAACTTCTGTGGTTAATTCCGGGTCCAACGCAGAAGTCGGCTCATCAAAGAATAAAATCTGCGGTTTCAATGCTAACGCCCTTGCAATGGAAACACGCTGCTGCTGTCCACCGGACAACTGATGCGGATAATAGTCTTCCTTATCTTCCAAACCAAGCTTTTTCAAGAGTTCTCTTGCCTCTGCAATCGCCTGTTCTTTTGGTACTTTTAATACGGATACCGGAGCATCAATAATGTTTTTCAGCACACTGTAATGAGGAAACAAATTAAAATTCTGAAACACAAGACCATAATATCTGTGGATTTCTTTTAATTCCTTCTGAGGTGCATACACCGCTTTCCCATCTTCCGTCCATGCTGCCTTTCTATCCAGATAGATTAACTCTCCACTATCGATAGTTTCCAGCATAGTTGCGCATCTTAATATGGTTGACTTTCCAGAACCGGATGGACCAATAATGGAAACTACTTCCCCTTTTTTCACCTGTATGGAAATATCTTTCAACACTTCTAAGCCGTCAAATTTTTTGCTTACATGATTCATTTCTAATAAATTCATATTGTCACCTACCTGTAATAATCCAGTTTCTTCTCAAATTTTTCCATTACCAACGCTACAAGCAGGTTGAATACATAATAAAATATACCTGCCGCCACAAATGGCATCATAGATGCTTCATTGGCAGCCATCTGTTTTGCCAATGTAAACATTTCGGTTACTGCAATTACAAAAGCAAGAGAAGTATCCTTTACCAATGTTATGGTTTCATTTGTTACCGGTGGAAGTATTCTCTTGATTACCTGTGGAAGTATAATCTTAAAGAATGTCTGGGCTTTGGAATACCCCAGCATTTTGGCTGCTTCGTACTGCCCTTTCGGAATTGATTCGATTCCCGCTCTGTAAATTTCCGCAAAATATGCAGCATAATTTAGCACAAATCCTATAATAACGGCAACCATGCGATACCATTTTGCGATTTTTATATCAAAAATATAATATGGTCCAAAATATACCACCAAAAGCTGTAACATAAGCGGTGTTCCACGCATAATTGAAATATATGCCTTAAAAATAAACTGCACTATTTTGATTTTTGACATGCGCCCAAAAGCAATCAATAATCCAAGCGGAAGGGCAAACACTAATGTAAGAAAAAATATTTCTATTGATATTAACATTCCGCTGCTTAACTGTTGTATCATTGAAAGAATATCCATCTTTATCCTCCTAAAAGAATAGGGAGCTTTGACACTCCCTACTCCAAAATCGTTTCTTATTTAGATTCTAAAATCACACTATCCTGCAAGCCCCATTTTTCTGCAATCTGGATAAATGTGCCATCTGCTATCATTTCATCTAAAGCACCCTGTACCTGATCGCGAAGTGCTGTATTAGAAAGTTCAAATCCAACACCATATACTTCACTTGCCAGTTCTTCTTCTAAAATTATGAATTCGCCATTTCTTTCTTCCAACTGATATTTTGCAACACCAACATCCATAGCAACCACATCTGCTGCTCCTGCTTCCATATTCATAAACGCTGTGTTGTAATCAGAAACCTGTACTAATTCAGCAAAAGAATTTGTTAATTCTACATTTTCGTCACTTTCTAATGCTTTCAAAGCAGAAGAATCTGCCTGTACTACTACTGTTTTTCCAGCTAAATCCGCTTTTGTTTTGATGTCGCTGTCTGCTGCAACCACAAATACCTGACTGTTATCTATGTATGGTTCTGACCAGCAATATTTATCTTCTCTGCCATTCATAGTGAAACCGTTCCAAATACAATCAATGGTACCGGAACTTAATTCCATATCTTTCGCATCCCAGTCGATTGGCTGTTTTACCAATTCATATCCTAATCTATCACACACTTCCTGTGCCAAATCCAAATCAAATCCTACATATTCTCCATTATCATCTTTGTATCCGTATGGAGGAAAGCTTGCATCAAATCCCACGGTAAATGTAGTCTTTTCCTCAACCGCTTCCGGATCATCTGCTGTTTCATTCTCTGTAGTTTCATTTGTAGCTGTCTGTGTATCCTTGTTTTCTGCACTTTCAGAATTTCCACAAGCTGTCAATGACGCTACCACTGCAAGTGACATAAGTATTCCAATGAATTTCTTTTTCATAAGGGCCTCCTTGAATTATCTTTTTTCGCAATGCATTAATTATAATATATGGCTGTGGTTAATTCAATAGTTTTTTTGCATGGGGGATTCGAATCTGAGTGGCGGGCAGGACGCCCCAGCTTAGCCCATTCCCTACTATCTGTCGCCCCCAAGGCTGAGGGTATGTTTACAGCCTTGGGGACGACAGATAGTAGGGAATGGGCTAAGCTGGGGCTGTTTCTGGCTGGCTACATACATTCGAATTGTTCATGCGTATGGTGGAGAGGGGTGGCTGGCGGCATGTTTGGCTTATGACATTTCACTTAACGAAAGTCCATCCAGAGCGGTTGCTCTTTTCCATGCGAGCATGATGCTTTCCAGATACAGCTTATGACCGGCACAAATTCTTCTGGGGAAGACGATCAGGAGGCGTTTTTAACGGAGGGGAAATCCACTGGCTACGTAGACTTAAGCTCGACGGTTCTCCGGAGAGCTTTAGTCGAAGTTGCCAGTTAGTTCCCAGTAGTGTTGCCTCCGTCTTCCCCAGAAGAATTTGTGCCGGTCATGAGCGTACTATAAACACACCACCCCGCCATGCAAAAAAAGCCACACCGCTCTGGCATGGCTTTCTTCCTCACTATTATTGTAGTTTCCTCTTATTCTGCAAAATCGTCATCTTCATCTTCGAAGAAATCATCGTCGAAGTCATCGTCAAAATCATCTTCGAAATCTTCTAAATAATCTGGTGTGAAGAATCTGTATACACCGTATGCGATTGCTGCTACTGCTGCAACTGCTCCGATAATTGCTAATACCCATAATACAGTATTTTTTGTCTTTTCTTCTTCTTTTTTATGCAACAGTTCATTTAATTTTGCTGCACTTACTAAATCTTCTAACTTATTCATGATTTACACGCCCTTTCTGTTTTCTGACACAAATTAGTTTATGCCGATGTTGTAATTAGTATATCACATAATGTGCAATTTTACTATATATTTTTTGCCAAAATTATGAAAATTTATATACTATTTACATTTTTTGCAATTTTGCAAAGGAAGCGAACATTTTTTTCACGCCTACTTTGCTAAATTCTACGGTTACTTCATAATCTCTGCCGCCTTCCGTAATGTCCATTACTACGCCGGAACCGAAGGTTTTATGAAGAACGGTGTCACCCACCTGATAATCCAGGGATTCTGCTTTTGTTACGGTAAATTGTTTTGTGGAAACCGGCTTTGTGCGGAATGCCATCTTGGCTTGCTGGTATGCGGAAGCCTTTTCTTCCGGCACATGTTTTTCCTTCTGTGGCTGCACATCAAAAAGCTCTACCGGTATTTCTTTTACAAAACGGGACATTTTATTATATTGGGTTTCTCCGCGAATCATTCGCATTTTTGCACAAGTAATATGAAGTTTTTCCATGGCTCTTGTGATTCCCACATAGCAAAGTCTTCGTTCTTCCTCGATTTCCAGCTTATCATCTGATGTAATTGTCATGTAGCTTGGGAAAATACCATCTTCCATGCCTGCCAGATAAACGTTTGGGAACTCCAAGCCTTTGGCACTGTGCATGGTCATCAATACTACATAATTATTTCCCATCTCTAAGCTGTCAAGATCTGCCACCAACGCCACTTCTTCCAAAAATCCGCCCAATGTTGGAGTTTCTTCTGCTTCTTCGTAATCAATAAGCTTATTAATCAATTCATCGATATTTTCGATTCTGGCTCTTGCTTCGTCGGTGTCTTCTGCTTCCAATTCTTTTACGTAGCCTGTTTCTTCCAATAATTCTTCTACAATTTCTGTTAATTTCATATAGGGAAGTTTGCTGCGGTATGTCTGTATCATGGTTACGAAAGGTGTAATTTTAGAAACAGCCCTTCCCAGTCCCGGGACTTCCTCCGCCTGTTTTAAGGCATCATAGAAACTTATTCCCTGACTTTCTGCGTAATCGTCTACCTTTCCAAGACTCGCTGCACCAATGCCACGTTTTGGCACATTGATAATACGTTTTACTGCAATTTCATCTTTTCCATTATCAATGGTCTTTAAATATGCCAAAATATCTTTGATTTCTTTTCTGGCATAGAAGTTTACACCGCCCACGATTTTATACGGTATGTTAGAGGCAACAAACTTTTCTTCAAAAATACGTGACTGGGCGTTTGTTCTATATAAAATAGCGCAATTATTATAGTTATGAACGCCTTCCCGCACACGTTTTGCAATATCGTACGTTATGTATTCTGCTTCTTCATAAGCAGAATCAAACTGATGAAAATCAATTTTTTCTCCCGTTCCGTTGTCTGTCCACAGGGACTTGTCTTTACGCTGGGAATTATTGCGAATGACGTTATTTGCCGCATCCAGAATATTCTGGGTAGAACGATAATTTTGTTCTAACTTAATTACCTCTGCCTCTGAATATACTTTTTCAAAATCCCAGATATTGCGGATATTGGCACCTCGGAACTTATAAATAGACTGGTCATCATCCCCTACCACACAAAGATTTCTGTATTTTCTTGCTAAAAGGCTGATAAATTTAAACTGAACCGTATTGGTATCCTGATACTCATCTACCATAATATAGCGGAATCGTTCCTGATAATACTCCAA
>CAYVCL010000108.1:0-7526 GCA_964450185.1 uncultured Lachnospiraceae bacterium
ACCCACGTATCTAGCTTGGAAGGCTAGTGTTCTACCATTGAACTACACCCGCATAATAAAGTCGGGGTGACAGGATTCGAACCTGCGACCTCCTGGTCCCAAACCAGGCGCTCTAGCCAAGCTGAGCCACACCCCGATGTGTTTTTGTTTTGTTTTTTCGTGTCCCTCAAGGACAAGATTTAGTATATATCAAGTCTATCCAAATGTCAACACCTTTTTTTAATTTTTTTTATTTTTTTTCAAAAATTTGAATTTTTCCGACATTTCCAACATTTCAAAATCGTGAAAAGCCTTGAAAATCAAGGCTTTTCGCCATATCCACTACTCTATGGTACAAAGAGTAAATTTTGCTTCTTCGTCTTCTAAAATTTCCATAATCATATAAGTTGGCTTTTTTCCTTCCTGTCTTGGATAAGAAATACTGCCCGGATTAATCAGCGTAATATCCTCATGAATTTCTATCACAGGTCTGTGGGTATGTCCAAACATTACAATATCCATCCCTCTTGCTCTGCCTTCTTCCAGAATGTTCTCTGTCCCCAGGCTGACATAATAATAGTGTCCATGTGTAAGTAAAACTTTATATTTTCCAATGGTAATTTCTTTTTCCCGCTCCAAATCAGAGAAAAAGTCATTATTACCACTGATAATTTCCACCGGACAACCGGCAATCTGTTCAATATAATATTCACTGCCTTCCGCATCGCCAAGATGCAACAGTAAATCAATATCTCCTGCTGCTTTAATTGCCTGTTCTAAATTTCCATGCTGTCTATGCGTATCGCTGACTATCAACACCCTCATCTTAAATGTCTCCTTTTAATTCCTCTTTCATAGCTCGTAATGCTTTTCCTCGATGGCTGATTGCATTTTTTTCTTCCATAGTCAATTCAGCCGTTGTTTTTCCATATTCCGGTACTACAAAAATAGGATCGTACCCAAAACCATTTTCTCCCTTTTGCTCATAACCTATATAACCTTCTATCGTCTGTCTTACAGTCTTTTCACTTCCATCTGGTAAAACCGCTGCTATAGCACAGACAAAACGTGCTGTTCTCTGCTCTTTTGGAACGCCCTCAAGGCGTTCCATAATAATTTTGTTCTTCACATCATAAGGAGTATCTTCTCCCAAATATCTTGCGGAATAAATTCCCGGTTCTTTGTTTAAATAATCCACTTCCAGACCGGAATCATCTGCAAGTACGATTGCTCCTGTACGCTCCCAGATTGCTTTTGCCTTAATTAAGGCATTTTCCTCAAAGCTTGTACCATTTTCTTCAATATCGCAGTCAACGCCTGCCTCTTTCATAGATAAAATTTCGCCGTCAAAATCAGAAAATACAGCTTTGATTTCTTTCATTTTTCCTGCATTTCCTGTGGCAAATATTATTTTTTTATTCATAGTTATCTTCCTCTATTGCTGTTCCTTACTTTCATACGCTTCTAATATTGCATTATAAATTCCTTCTGCCGCTTTTTTCTTATAAGATTCAGAACATAATAAATTAAATTCCGTATTGTTACTTAAAAAGCCGACTTCAATCAGTGCCACCGGCACCTTTGCATTTCTTATAATATATATAGAATCTCCATCGGTTATTCCACGGTTTTTACTGCCTAAGGTTTCAGAAACCTGGTCTGCACATATCTGTGAAAACTTTTTACTTCTCACGTCAGATGTGTAGTAAAGTACCTCCGTACCGCTGGACTCCCTGCTCCTTTCATCTGCATTGATATGTACGCTGACAAAATAATCTGCATTTATCTCATTCGCAAGCTGTACACGCTGATCAAAGGATGGATTGGTATCATCTTCTCTTGTATAATAAACTTTTATATCGCTTTTATCAAGCAATTCTTTCAAATATAAAACAATATCCAGTGTGATGTCTTTTTCCAGCACATCGTTTCGGTTTGTTCCAGGATGAGAGCCACCATGCCCTGCATCTACCACAATGACTTTATCGTAAATCTCTTTCGGATGGATAAATTTTACTATCAACTGATTGCCCTCACATGCGGCATCATACTCATATACCCCATCTAACTGCAATTCAATATGTGCTTTTCCACCTTCCGTCCACCAACTCACGTCTGCAATATGATTACAGCTTCCAACAATAGGCGGTGACTGCAAATAGTCTGCACCTGCATTTGAAATTGCGATATTCAGTGTGCGATTTACATAATTTTCAGTTATTTCTATATCCGATTCCTCTACGCCATCTGGTAAATACACTCGTAAATATTTTTTTATTTCTGCTTCTATTTCTGCGCGCCTCTCATCTGCAAGCGTTTCCAAATTATCATATAAACTAACTCCGGCAAAAGTTGTAATGGTTTTCTTTGCCTCCGCAAAATTTACAAATTCTTCTTTGGATGCCCCAAAAAAAGCAAACACTACAATACTGCAAACAATTACACTTACTACTGCCAGTAAGCGTGCCTGCGAGTCCTTCATTCTCCTCTACTCCTATTTTTTCTTATTTTCTCATTTTACCATACTAATGATTATTTGTGTATACCTTAAGACACAGGTTGCAGTTCTGTTTTTCTTCCACATTTTCCCATGTGGTGCCACTTAAGCTGATATAACCTTCACCATCCATAATATTTACATTTTTTGTAGTTACACCTGCCTGAAATTCAATGGCAACCGGGTGAATGGAACTCGGTGTAAATATTTCTACGATTACAGCGTATTTTCTTCCCACGGGCAGTTCTAACGCTTCCGGCAGCTCTACTGTATAGTAACCGGCATCTTCGAAATATCCTGTTTTTACTAATTTTCTTTTATTTAAAGAATCCTTATTTTCAAATTCTTCCACTACATAAATCTTATACTCGGTATCTTTTCCCAACGCATAAAATCCAACTGCTTCCAGTCTTTCGTCCCTTTTTGCGGTATACACATTTGCAAAAAAGGCCTCTTCTCTCTCGTATCCTAATTGGCCAACCCATCCGCATAAATCGGACTGGTAAATATTATCGTAATTGTCGCTTTCCTCTACGCCGGTATATGCCACGTTGTAGATTCCTATATTGGTATCGTAGTAAGAAACATAAAAAATGCCGTCTTCACCAAATTCTTCTCCCCAGCTATTCTGGCAGATAAAAGCTCCATCGCCTTCCACTTCCATATTGAAATTCTCTTTCGGATAACTGTCATCCCAACCGATAATTACAATCTCATGGTTTGGCTTTTCTTCTCCAACGTAACAATAGGCTGAATTTTCTCTGTTAAAATAGATGGAACGGTACGTATTACTTTTAATGGAGGAATAAATAGAAGACTCTACCCCTCCATATTTGTAAACCATTTCCTTAATTCTCTTATAGTCTTTAGACTCAATAAATCTTGCTTCCTGAACGTGTTTTACCGGTTTTAAATCGTCTGGTGAAATTTCATCCCCATAAGGGTCTTCTTCTTCCAGTACCGGTCCCTGCCACGCCGTAAGATAGGCAACTGCCATGGCATACTCTCCACCGTCATCGCTAAAATTTAAAAAGCTGTTTTTGTGGTTCATATGATCCGGTGCCAATACCAGATTTTCTTCCGGCATCAGACTAGACTCTACTGCCGTAATCGCTGCAACCGCCCAACAGGTACCAAAAGCTCCCTGATTTTTAATATACGGAGCTCGTTCCATATCTCTTAAATCATACTTATACGGTACCACCTGTTCTCCCAGATTTTCATTGATTAAAACAGCATTATTTTCTTCGATATTCCAAGTAAAATCATATCCTAATGATTTTGCTGCCTCATTTAATGGAAGATAATATTCTTTCTCTATCTTCACCATAGGCAACACTGTAGACTTCTGCTCTCCATTTACATAGTAGTCCGTGGTATCTTTGATAAATTCCACCGTAGTCTGATATCGTTCCAGTACAAGTTTAGTGTCATTGTATAAATGCACTGCACAGTTAAATGTTTCTCCTAAAATACTGGCTGGAATCATTAATTCTCTATTTTTCTGCATAAATACCTGGTCTGTGTCAATCTGTTTTCCATTCACCCACAGACCAATCTGTTCCCCATTTGCATGACGAACTACCAGCTCGTCCCAATTTTGTTTTTCGATTGTAAAACTCTCATTTTTTATAATCTGTCCATCGTGAGAAAAGAGAATATTTTTACTAAAATAAACTCCTGACACCACCAATGTCATGATTATGTATTTGTGAAATCTTTTCATTTACTCCCTCATAACTGCATTCCCACCGCTTTATACTTTCTTTTTTGCCGGCGGCTTTGGACCTAAAAATTGATAATAGTATGTTTTCATCATACCATTGTAAATTTTTCGGTTCTTGTCTGCTTTTCTCCCAATATATTTTTCAGTTTCTTCATAACTGGTGATTAGATACACACTCCAAGTATCCAATCGTTTCATTGCATTTCCAATTTCCTTATAAATTGGCGGCATGGATGCCTTGTCCTCTAAACGCTCCCCATAAGGCGGATTTGTAATAATAAATCCGTATTTTTTTGGATGATTTAACTGGCTGACCGGACGTTCCTGAAAATGAATCAAATGTTCTACACCTGCTAATCTTGCATTTTCTCTAGCTGCCTTTACGATTTTTCCATCGATATCGAATGCCTGAATATCTGTTTCTATATTCACATCCATCAAATCGTTGGCTTCATCAATTGCTTCGTACCATAATTTCTTATCAATAATATTTTCCCATTTATCTGCTGTAAACTCTCGATTCATTCCCGGAGCGATATTAGCCGCTTTCATGGCTGCCTCAATAGGAATGGTTCCACTACCACAAAATGGATCCACAAGAATTCTATCTTTGTTCCACGGTGTCAGGGAAATCAACGAGGATGCCAGATTTTCTGCGATTGGCGCCTTGCTGGTCAATTTGCGGTATCCTCTTTTATGTAATGATTCCCCAGTGGTATCCAATCCTACCACAACTTCATCTTTATAAATAAACACTCGTACCGGATAACTTTCTCCATCTTCTGAAAACCATTCTGTATGAAATTTTTGCTTCATTCGCTCTACCATTGCTTTTTTCATAATGGACTGGATATCGGAGCTGCTGAAAAGCTTGCTTTTGATTGATGTGGCTTTTGCGACCCAAAATTTTCCATTCTTAGGGATATACTCTTCCCATGGAATCGCCTTGGTTCCCTGAAACAGTTCTTCAAAGGTTTCCGCTTTGAATTTTCCAACCCGAATTAAGATTCTTCCCGCTGTTCTCAAAAATATATTCGCACGGCAAACTGCTTCAGCATCACCGATAAAGGTTACTTTTCCATCTTCCACTGATTCAATTTCATAACCCAAATCATAGATTTCCTTTTTTAATACCGCTTCCACTCCAAAATGACATGGAGCAATTAATTTCATTGTTTCCATAGTATCTCCTTTTCCGTTTTCTACCTTTAATAGTAAAATGATAAGGTGTCTGTGTCAATAATAATTCTCGTTTTTTCCAACCAAATACTTTCCTTTGTACATACTGATTCCATTCATAAGGCTCTTTACCTGATATCCTTTACTGCTCATTTCTCTGGCTGCTTTGAAACTGGTACTTCCCCTTTCGCAGTATAGAATATAGGTTCTTCCTTTCGAAAGCTGAAATAATCTGGCTGAGTCCGTTTCATAAGGGATATTATAAGCCCCCTTAATATGTTTCTCTTTATATTCCATTCTATCTCTTAAATCAATAATCATAATACGTCCATCATTGATATAACCATCTAATTCTTTTGGGTAAATTGCCTCCATACTCATTATACTCACCTGCTTTTTATTCCTAGTATATTATATGTTAATTTATCTTTTCTGGTGACAATCTGCCGAATACTTTTCTAAATCTTTCTATGTAAATCTTCTATATTAAAAAGCGAAAAGGAATAGAAATCTTCTATCCCTTTTCTACGCTTCTTAATGATAAATTTTCATTAACAGCAATTACTGCTGGCTGGAATCATTAGATGCTTTTGAGCTTTCAGAAGCATTAGATGAACTGTTGTTCTTAGCATTGTTCTGAGCTTTATTCTTGTTAGAATAGTTCTGAGAATTACTTGTACTTGATGTGCTTGTTGTGTTATTTGCATTTTTAGCCATTTTTAAGCCCTCCTGAATTTCTTTGAATTTTTATTACACATCTAGTATCTCTCCAAGCGCAAAAACTATTCTGGTACTTTTTTCTCAATTTTTTTTAATTTTTTTCGATTTTGCTATTGCAATTTTCGACATTATATGATACATTATGATTGTAAGAAGAATTAACCCTTCAAAAATTCTTTTTATATTTTATAACCCCTTATTAATTATTTATACTCCCCTCATCAAGAAGCGTGGCTCCCCCACGCTTCTTATTTTTTATGATTTTGTGATACTTAAAAAGCAAGTGCTTTCTCTTGAACAAGCACTTGCTTTTCTTTACGATTTTTTTGAAAAATATGAAATTACAAAAGCGATAATAAGTAACGGTATAAGGATTGGTGCCAACGCACTGACAAGACTAAATATCAGGGATATTACCAATATAATAATAACAATCCCAACAATGATACCGAAAGCTCCATTTAACTGAATTTTAAACTTTCTTTCATTACTGCTGCTCTGATTTTCTTTAACTTCTCTATCGTCATAGTATGTGTTACTATAAGACCCATTATTACCCTTTGTTTCAATAATGGTTCTGGCAATCAGTCTTGGAGAACCTAATTCTTCTAATATATCCTTTTCTGTTCTTCCTTTTCTTAATTCATCATCAATATATCTTTCATAATATAATAGCTGATTATTTATCTCTGCTGCACTTAACTCTCCCTGTAGTGCTTCTTTTAATCCTTCTAAAAACTTCGTTTTGTTCATACTCTCCTCCTAGTTACATTGTTACATCTTGTCCATACCTTCACCGGACTGAAGCTTTTTTATAATTTCATCCGGATTCTCAGACATTTTCAGCATTACATCAAATGCCTGCAAAACCATTTTCTCCTTATTGCATCTAAGATCATTTTTCCCGATATCATGCTGAATATTATAGCGGTCCATCTGGCACACATACAAATCTATCATGGAATAACCTTTCACCATATACTGTGCAATCAGCTCGTGATGCTCTAAATAGTATACAAATTCCTGATATACTTCCTCATTTTCCAATATTCTTTTCCAAAATCCACCTAGAAAATCTGCATCTTTTTTTGCCAACTGGCACCATTTTTCTAATGCTTCATACACTTTTATTTTTGTTGCATCATATATAATCTGTTGCATCTCGATTGCCTCCTCATACGATGAACTTTTTCTTTTCATTTTACCACGTTTTCTAAATATGTAAATAGTTTTAAAGATCAAAAAAAGCTTGAAAATACTTTCAAGCTTTAATCACTGTGGGTTAGAGGATTCGAACCCCCGGCCTTTTGGTCCGTAGCCAAACGCTCTATCCAGCTGAGCTAAACCCACTTATTAAATTTTTTACTAATAATGCCGGCGACCGGAATCGAACCGGTACGGGAGTATAAGTCCCGCAGGATTTTA
>CAYVCL010000109.1:0-6578 GCA_964450185.1 uncultured Lachnospiraceae bacterium
GAAGATTATCCGTTTACAAAAGTAATTGTTCCTGGAAAAACTTTGAATGAAATCAGCAAGATTTTATCCGGTGAAGCAGAAGCGATGGTATCCATCTTCTTCACTGACAAGCATATTTTATTTGAATTTGATAATACCACAGTAGTTTCCCGATTAATTGAAGGAGAATACTTTAAGATTGACCAGATGCTTTCCAACGATTATGCCACTAAGGTAAAAATCAATAAAAGAGAGCTGTTAAGCTGTATCGACAGAGCGACTCTTCTCGTAAAAGAAGGGGACAAGAAGCCAATTATTATCAATGTGACAGATGGAAGTATGGAATTAAAGATTAATTCTGTAGTTGGTTCTATGAATGAAACCATTGATATTGTGAAGGATGGAAAGGATATTTTAATTGGATTTAACCCGAAATTCCTGATTGACGCATTGCGTGTGATTGATGATGAGGAGATTAATATTTATCTGGTAAATCCAAAGGCACCATGTTTTATCCGTGATGAAGAAAATAAATATATTTATCTGATTCTTCCGGTAAATTTTAACACAGTAAATTAAGAGGTGGACTATGGAAACGATTGAAATCAGAGATGAATTTATTAAGTTAGGTCAAGCCTTAAAGTTAGCGGGATTAGTAGATTCCGGTGTGATGGCGAAGGATGTAATTTTAGATGGTCTTGTGAAAGTTAATGGGAAGCAGGAACTTCAGAGAGGTAAAAAACTGTATGAAGGAGATGTATTCTCTTTCGAAGGACAAGACGTTAAAGTAACAAAATCATGATTATAAAATCCATTGAATTGCAGAATTTTAGAAATTACGATTCCCTGAAAATGGATTTGGATGAAAAGACAAATATACTTTATGGCGATAATGCCCAGGGAAAAACAAATATACTAGAGGCTCTTTACTTAAGTGGAACAACGAAATCCCACAAGGGAAGTAAGGATAAGGAATTAATAAAATTTAACAGTGACGAAGCTCATATCAGATGTCAGGTGGAAAAAGCAGGAATGGATTACCGGATTGATATGCACCTTCGCAAGAATAAAAGCAAGGGAATTGCCATCAACGGAATTCCCATCAAAAAAGCTGCAGAACTGTTTGGGATTTTGAATATTATCTTCTTTTCTCCGGAGGATTTAGATATTATAAAGCGCGGTCCTTCCGAGCGAAGAAGATTTACGGATTTAGAGCTGTGCCAGTTAGATAAAATTTATCTGCATAATTTAACCAATTACAATAAAGTGCTGAATCAGCGCAATAAATTACTGAAAAGTATGTATTATGAACCACAGCTTGAGGATACACTATCGATCTGGGACATGCAGCTGGTGGCTTATTCCAAAGAAATTATCCGGAGAAGAAAGGATTTTATGGAGGAATTAAATGAGATTGCTTCTAAAGTTCATGAAAAACTTTCCGGAGGGAGGGAAACTTTGGAAGTGAAATATGAGCCAAACATAGAGGAAGACCAGATGGAATCCAAATTAACAGAATCCTTGGAGCGGGATAAACGCCAGAAAATGACTTCTGTGGGTCCCCACCGGGATGATATTTGTTTTCTTGCCAATGGTATAGATATTCGCAAGTATGGTTCTCAGGGACAGCAGAGAACATCGGCACTTTCTTTAAAACTGGCGGAAATTGAACTGGTGAGAAGAAGGATTCAGGATATGCCGGTATTATTGCTGGATGATGTATTATCGGAGCTTGACAGTAACAGACAGAATTATTTACTAAACACCATAGGTGATTTACAGACGGTGATTACCTGTACCGGGTTAGATGAATTTATCAATAACAGGTTTGAGATAAATAAGATTTATAAAATTGTAAATGGTTCAATTAGTCAGAGTAATTAACCGGAATAAATGGGAGGAAAAATATGAGTACTGAATACGGAGCAGATCAAATTCAGATATTGGAAGGATTAGAAGCGGTAAGAAAAAGACCGGGTATGTATATCGGCAGTACTTCCATTCGCGGATTGCATCATTTGGTATACGAAATCGTGGACAATTCAGTAGATGAAGCATTGGCAGGATTTTGTGACACCATTGATGTTACCATAAACAAAGGTGATACCATTACGGTTGTAGATAATGGACGTGGTATTCCGATTGGAATTAATCACAAAGCAGGAAAACCGGCAGTTGAAGTGGTATTTACGGTTCTTCATGCAGGTGGAAAATTTGGTGGCGGAGGATACAAGGTATCCGGTGGTCTTCACGGGGTAGGTGCCTCTGTAGTAAACGCCCTTTCTGAGTGGTTAGAGGTAACTATCTACAAAGAAGGTAAAGTATACAACCAGCGTTATGAACGAGGAAAAGTAATGTATCCGCTGAAAGTAGTTGGCGAATGTTCTTTAGAGAAAACAGGAACATCCGTTACTTTTAAACCGGATGCTGAGATATTTGAAGAAACTGTATTTGATTTCGGTACTTTGAAGCAGCGATTGAGAGAAATTGCATTTTTAACAAAAAACTTAAAGATTGTACTTCACGACGATCGTGGCGAAGAAGAAAAAGTAAGAGAATTCCACTATGAAGGTGGTATCAAGGAATTCGTAGGATATTTGAATAAAAGCAAAGAGGCTCTTTATCCGGAAATTATTTATTGTGAAGGAACAAAGGATGATGTTTATGTAGAAGTGGCATTGCAGCACAACGATTCCTACAATGAAAGCTGCTACAGCTTTGTAAATAATATTACAACTCCGGAAGGTGGTACTCATTTAGCCGGTTTCCGTAATGCTTTAACAAAAACTTTCAACGATTATGCAAGAAATAATAAGCTGTTGAAGGAAAGTGAACAGAACTTATCCGGTGAAGATATCAGAGAAGGTCTGACTGCCATTGTAAGTATTAAAATTGGCGAACCTCAGTTCGAGGGCCAGACAAAGCAGAAACTTGGAAACTCTGAGGCGAGAGGTGCGGTGGATAGTATTGTAAGTGAACAGCTTACTTACTTCTTAGAGCAAAATCCTCAGGTTGCAAAAATCATTCTGGAAAAATCCATTATGGCGCAGCGTGCCAGAGAGGCAGCAAGAAAAGCAAGAGATTTAACCAGAAGAAAAACTGCTTTGGATGGAATGAGTCTTCCGGGAAAATTAGCAGACTGTACAGACAAGAATCCGGAAAATTGTGAAATTTATATCGTAGAAGGTGACTCCGCGGGTGGTTCTGCAAAAAGTGCCAGAAGCCGTGCAACTCAGGCAATTCTGCCACTTCGTGGAAAAATCTTAAACGTAGAAAAAGCAAGATTGGATAAAATTTATGGAAATGCGGAAATCAAAGCTATGATTACAGCTTTTGGTACCGGTATTCATGAAGATTTCGATATCAGCAAGCTCCGTTATAACAAGATTATTATCATGACGGATGCCGACGTGGATGGTGCTCATATCAGTACTTTACTGCTTACTTTCCTTTACCGCTTTATGCCGGACTTAATCAAGGAAGGTCATGTATATATGGCACAGCCACCACTTTATAAGTTAGAGAAAAACAAAAAAGTCTGGTATGCATATTCTGACGAAGAATTGAATCAGATTTTAACAGAAGTAGGACGTGACAATAATAATAAAATACAGCGTTACAAAGGTCTTGGAGAAATGGATGCGGAACAGCTTTGGGAAACAACCATGGATCCGGAAAAACGTATTTTAAAGAGAGTAACCATGGACGATTGTGATCCTGAAATTGATGTGGTATTTACTACATTGATGGGGGATAAGGTAGAACCTCGTCGTGAGTTTATCGAAGAAAATGCTGTATATGTTAAGAATTTAGATGTGTAGGAGGTAGAAAAAATTGGACGATACCATATTTGACAAAGTGCATGAGGTTGACTTAAAGAAAACAATGCAGGAATCCTACATAGATTATGCCATGAGCGTTATTGCCCAGCGAGCATTACCTGATGTAAGAGATGGATTGAAACCGGTACAGCGTAGAATTTTATATTCTATGATTGAACTTAATAATGGTCCTGACAAGCCACATAGAAAGTGTGCCCGTATCGTCGGTGATACCATGGGTAAATATCACCCACACGGTGACAGCTCTATTTATGGTGCATTGGTAAACATGGCACAGGACTGGTCTACCAGATATATTTTGGTGGATGGTCATGGAAACTTCGGTTCTGTAGATGGTGATGGCGCTGCTGCCATGCGATACACAGAAGCAAGATTAAGTAAGATTTCCATGGAAATGACTGCGGATATTAATAAAAATACCGTAGATTTTGTTCCAAACTTTGATGAAACAGAAAAGGAACCAACAGTACTTCCTTCACGTTTTCCGAACCTTTTGGTAAACGGAACTACAGGTATTGCAGTTGGTATGGCAACGAATATTCCACCACACAATCTTCGTGAAGTTATCGAAGCAGTGGTAAAAATTATTGATAACAGAATTGAAGAAGAAAGAGATACCGTTATCGAAGAAATTCTTCCGATCGTTAAGGGACCTGACTTTCCAACAGGTGCTCAGATTCTGGGAACCAGAGGAATTGAACAGGCTTATCGTACCGGTAGAGGAAAAATTAAAGTACGTGCTGTGACAGATATTGAAACTATGCCAAACGGCAAGAGTAAAATCGTTGTTACAGAATTACCATTTATGGTAAATAAGGCACGATTGATTGAGAAAATTGCAGAATTAGTAAGAGATAAAAAAATCGATGGAATTACCGGAATCACAGATGAATCTGACAGAGAAGGTATGAGAATTTCCATCGACCTTCGAAAAGATGTAAATGCTAATGTATTGTTAAATCAGTTGTATAAGCACACCCAGCTTCAGGATACCTTTGGTGTGATTATGCTGGCATTGGTAGACAATCAACCGAAGGTGTTAAGTCTTCTTGATATGCTTAACTATTACCTGAAACATCAGGAAGATGTAGTGACAAGAAGAACAAAATACGATTTAAACAAGGCAGAAGAAAGAGCTCATATTTTACAGGGCTTATTGATTGCGTTGGATAATATTGATGAAGTAATTAATATTATTCGTAATTCTCAGAATACTCAGGAAGCAAAAGAAAGATTAGTAGACAGATTCTGCTTAACTGATGTTCAGGCTCAGGCTATCGTAGATATGCGTCTGCGTGCTCTTACCGGTTTGGAAAGAGAAAAGCTGGAAACAGAATACGAAGAATTAATGGCAAAAATTGCAGAATTAAAGGCAATTTTAGCAGATGAAAAGAAATTGCTTGGTGTTATCAAAGAAGAAATTATGTTAATTTCTGATAAGTACGGTGATGACAGAAGAACCAGCATTGGCTTTGATGAGTTTGATATGTCTATGGAAGACCTGATTCCAAGAGAAAATACTGTAATCGCTATGACTCATTTAGGTTATATTAAGCGAATGACGGTAGACAATTTCCGCAGCCAGCATAGAGGTGGTAAGGGAATCAAGGGAATGCAGACTCTGGATGAAGATTACATAGAAGAGTTAATGATGGCAACTACACATCATTATATTATGTTCTTTACAAATACGGGTAAAGTATACCGCTTGAAAGCATATGAAATTCCGGAAGCAGGAAGAACTGCAAGAGGAACTGCGATTGTAAATTTACTCCAGTTGCAGCCGGGTGAAAAGATTACAGCGACCATTGCACTTCGTGAATACAAAGAAGACAGATTCTTATTCATGGCAACGAAGCATGGTATTGTTAAGAAAACACCTATCACAGAATATGCAAATGTTAGAAAAACAGGTCTTGCTGCAATTAATCTGCGTGAAGATGACGAGTTAATTGAAGTAAAATCAACCAATAACAAAAAAGATATTTTACTTGTTACAAAGCATGGTATGTGTATCCGTTTTGCGGAAACAGATGTCAGACCAACAGGTCGAGTATCTATGGGTGTCATCGGTATGAATTTATCACCAGAAGATGAAGTAGTTGCAATGCAGATGGATACTCAGGGAGATGCATTATTGATTGTATCCGAAAAAGGTATGGGTAAACGTACCTCTATCGAAGAATTTACAAGACAGAACCGTGGCGGTAAAGGTGTAAAATGCTACAAGATTACAGAAAAGACAGGAAATGTAATTGCTGCCAAAGCGGTAGATGAGCATAGAGAAATTATGTTAATTACCACAGAAGGTATTGTAATTCGTATGGAAGTAGCAGATATTTCCATGTTAGGAAGAATTACTTCCGGTGTGAAGTTAATTAATATGGATGATGATATTACCGTAGCCAGCATGTCAAAGGTTAGAGAAGAAGATAAGGACCAGGGCGAAGATGCGGTTGTGGTAGAACAGAGTGAGAACGAAGAAGCAGAGGATTCTGCAAAAGATAATACGGAAGAAAAATAAGAAAAAGAGAGAATGAGTAGAAGTCAGGCGGAAGCCTGGCTTCTATTTATAGGGGAAATTTTTGAAAAAGGAAAAATAAAAATCTTAGAAGAAAGGAAAAGGTATGATATGAAAAGGACAATTCTTATACTGGGTATTATAGTAATTGCATTAGGTGGCTGTACTTTACGGAAAGAATCAAATCAAATGTTGGAAAATATTGTAACGCAGGAAGTACCGAATGATATCCATAC
>CAYVCL010000110.1:0-6471 GCA_964450185.1 uncultured Lachnospiraceae bacterium
AAAGAAGGAGAAGTAATTACGGTATATTTGAATGAAGATGTTCCATTTAATGGAGTAGTAACAAGTTGTATAGCAATAGCCATAATTGCAGGTGGAATCTCTGTATTTGCAAAAGGTGGAGTAAAATATTTTACAGGAAAAGAAGGAGAAGTAATTACGGTATATTTGAATGAAGATGTTCCATTTAATGGAGATGTTGAAATTGTAGGAAGTACAGATGAAACCTATAAAGTAGGGGATGTAATTCAGGTTAATGGTCATCAGGAAAAAGTTATCGCAGTGAGTGAAGATGGTTGCATGATTACGGAAGAGTTGACAGAGTAAATACATTAGAAGTAAACATAGAACATTTATAACAGGGAGCCTAAGGCCCCTTACCTAAGTTGGAGGAAAATATGAGAAACAAAAAATTAATATTAACTATTTTATCAGCATCACTTTTCTTAGCAGGCTGTGGTGCCAGTGAAACCGAAACAATACAGAAAAATGAAAGTACGTCAACAGAGGCATCATGGACAGAAACTGCCATTCAAAAGTCATTATGTGATAATGTAACCGTAGATGCCCAGATAGTAGTACCAGAAGGTTTTGCTGGGAAAGCGAATGTTTATGAAGCGAATGTAGAGGGAATTCAGGAAGATTTAGTCTGGAACACCTTAGGAATAGAAAAGGAAAAAACAACGCAGGTGGCAGAGGGGCTTTATACCTATAATGAAAATTTCGTGGAATTTTCCGGTGCTATGGCAGGTTCATTTGTATTTACCACAAGCGAGGGAGAGAACTATAAAACATATGATACATATGATGCTTCAGAAAGCAACGTTTCTAATGTAGGCGAGAACGTAGAACTTACGTTTATGGGAAAACAAGATGCAGAAAATAGTGTAAAAGAAATGCTGAGTCAAATGGGAATCGGTGAGGCGGAAGTTACACATACATATGCATTACCGGTGGCTTATCATCAGTATGTAGAAAATACAGAAATAGAATCAGGTTTATTAGAAACATCAGAACAACTGGGAGAACAGTGGAATAGTCTTGGAGATTGTTATGAAATTCAGCTGACTACACAGTATGATGAAATTCCCCTGTGTGAAGAAGGATATGTTGCGGCTGATGACAGTTGTGTAGATGGGGGAAAGATAACAGCCATCATTTCTTCCAAAGGAGTTCAGGAATTAGAAATTCCGAATCAGTATGTTGTAAATGAAGAAAACGCTCAGGAAAAAAATATTCTTCCAGCTGAGCAGATTTTAGAAAAACTTAAAACCAAAATGGAAAATATTATTTTAACAGATGAATATACCGTTACAGAATTAAAATTATGCTATTATCCGGAAATAATCAACAAAGAAGAAGGAAAGTTTCAGTTGATTCCGGTATGGGAAATTATGTTAAATGGAAAAGAAGATGGTGAGATAAGCTACTTTTTCCAGGCAGAAGATGGAACAGAGATTTAGGAGGGAATGTAAATGGCAAGAAGTATTCTTGTAGAATATCAGAAAGCTTTTCATGAAAAGGGAATGATCCTGACGATGTTGGGAGTTTTTCTAATCAATGCCATGAATTTGCTGGATGAAATGCATTTATATCCTACGCGTGAATCAGCATCAGTATTGTACTTCTGGGTGAATCGCCATATTTTGGGAGCATTTTCCATTATGATTTTTTTATTGTGTGGACTTTCTTATGGAATACAGTTTTGTCAGGAGCGAAATACAGGTAATTGGAAATATTATTTAATGCGGGAAAATCCTTATCGCTATGGAATTTCCAAAATTGTAGTAACGGTAACTACGGCAATGTTTTCCTGTGTAATGGGATATTTGCTCTTGTGGATATTTTTAGCATGTAAGCATATGGTTTTCCCAGAGGATACCATGTTTTTTGAACAGTTGGTAGATGGAGTACCTTTTGCCCGAATGGCAATGCAGAAAAAATGTAGTTTCTTTGTTTTAAATATTATACCGGAAGTAATGACCTTCACGTTTCTTGCAATGTTTTCATTGATGATATCTGTGTATTCACGTAGTAAATATGTAGTTTTGGCAGCACCTCTCCTTATATATTACGGTTGGAATTATCTTACAGGGCTGCTGCGGCTTCCGGAAATCTTTCAGTGGCCATTGACTACTGCAACCGGTTTTCAGTGTATGGAGGGAGATACGCAAAATCTTATATTTACAATGGGTTATTATGTAGTGGGAATAATTATTATGGGAATTATTTTCCTGAAAAAGTTAAAAGGAGAAATGGAAAATGTGTAATTTCCGAAAATGTATTTGTGTTGCGAAAAACAATTTATGCAGAACATTGTTTCAGGGGAGATTTTATTTTGCGTTGTTTGTAAATTTGATTTTGATGAAACAGCTGACAGATACTATAAATAAATTTTCAGAGGCAGTAGATATTAAGGTGTGTCCTTGGATTTTTCCTTTTCTAATGCAGGAAAATTATATACAATTTTTATTTCTTGCAGGAGCAGTTTTGCTTTTTTGCGATGCACCGTTTATTGACGAGGGAAGTTCTTATGAGCTTATCAGGGCAGGAAAGTTAAATTGGATTATAGGAAAAATTATTTATATGTTCGGGCTTGCGGTTGTATATACCGGTGGAGTTGTTGGAATTACAATTTTACTGTTAGTTCCGAATATTTCTTTTCAAAATAGCTGGGGAAAAGTGCTTGGTACTTTGGCGCAGACCGACGCTGCAGCTGTATTTGGAAATACATATATAGAATTGGATTATAATATTATGTTAAAGTATCAGCCGGTTACAGCAATGCTGTTATCATTTGTTTTAGCTGTGTTTGTGTGTTTTATTGTTGGGCTGTGCGTATTGACAATAAATCTTTATTTTAAGAAAATTCCCGGAGCAATAGGTGGGATGACGATCGCATTAATGTCTTATTTCCAGAAAAACTTTTCCAATCTTTATGTTATGTCCTATGTTTCTCCGACCAGTTGGTTAGATATCGGATGGTGGAGTAATAAAGCTTCTTTATCCTATCCGTCGGTAAGTTATATGATAACCTTTTTGGGCATTTCAATAACTATATTTTGTGCGTTATCGATTATAACATTTAATAATTCAGATGATGCATTGAAAAAGAAAGGGGATTTATAATGGAGTATGTAATTGAAATTCAGGACGTGCAAAAACAAATTAAGGAAAAACAACTTTTGAAAAATGTAACAATGCAGGTAGAAAAGGGAAGCATTGTTGGCATTGTAGGAAGAAACGGAAGTGGAAAAACAGTATTGTTTAAATGCATATGCGGATTTATGAAAGCAGATGCAGGAAAAATTATTGTAAACAAAAAAGAAATAGGAAAAAATAGCGGACTAGCTGAAAAAACAGGAATTATCATTGAAAATCCCGGTTTTCTTCCTAATTATAGTGGATATAAAAATCTTGCGTTTTTGGCAGGAATTCAAGGAAAAATAGAGAAAGAAAAAATATATGAGGTTATGAAACTGGTGGGCTTGGATCCCCTCAATAAAAAAGCAGTAAAGACGTATTCCATGGGGATGAAACAGCGTTTAGCAATTGCTCAGGCTATTATGGAAGAACAGGAATTACTTATTCTGGATGAGCCTATGAACGGTCTGGATAATCATGGAGTACAGGATATTCGAAAAGTTTTATTGGATTTAAAAGAACAGGGTAAGACCATTTTAATGGCAAGCCATATGAAAGAGGATATAGAGGTGCTTTGCGATAAAGTTTATAAAATGGACGATGGGATATTGAGTGAAGATGGTGGTATGATTCAGCTTTAACAGGTAAAAATAATTCGCATTAAATTATTTAGAATTACTGCTTTTTTTGACCGTTTGTTCCGCAAAATGACCGTTCATTCCAGAGGGGGATTGAAAACATGGTGGGATGGGGGTAAGGTGAATGAGGGAGGTGAAAGAAGTATGCCAGATATATATTCCGGGTGGAGTAAATTTTGGACTGGCTTCGGAATGGGAAGTTATGAGAATTGCTCATAAGGAGAAATTGACAATTTAGTAAAAAGTTTTAACAAGAAAGGGAGTAAAAGAATGAATTTTAAGAAACTTAAGAAATTAACAATTGGTGCAATGGCATGTGCATGTTTAATGACAACAACAATTCCTGCATGTGCAAAAAATTATCCGTATGAATTTACATTTAAGAATACTGCGGATACAGTCACAAAACCGTGGGTAAAAAAGACTGATAATGATCAGAAATGGTATTTATCTATTGATAAAGTAAATCAAGAAACAGGAAAAAATAATACCTTATCATCGACCAATATTTTCGGCTGTAAGATACACAAAAAAGGGAGCAAAAAAAATGTAGATGTATATCATACATTTTCAAATTGTGTATCAGGTTATGGAATGAAATATAAAGTAAAAGTGAAAAAAAATAGTCAAATGGCTTTGGCGGCAAAGAAAGATAGTGCAAGTACATCAAGTAAGACATTAAAAGTATCAGGAAGATATGCACCATAAAAGCCTGTATTTTATTTAATATATATGCGTAGAAAGTAAAAAGTATTTTTGTGCGGTGGCTCTGAAAATATTTCAGACCACCGTTATATAAATTAGAGAAAGGGAATAAAAGAAATGAAGAAGAAATTACTTATTGTAGGAAGTTGTATTATGGTATCAGCAATGGGACTTACAGCCTGTGGAGAACAACAGGAAAATAGTGCAGCAGAAGATAATAAAACGGTCGAAAGTGCTTCGGTAACAGCAGCGGTTACACTGGAAGGAAGCCATATGACAGGAGAATTGACGGAAAATGTAAAAATCGATGCACAGGTGCAGGGGCAGGAAATAACAAGCTGTACAACTTATAATACTGTAGGAAAAGAATTTGACAAGAATACGATGGAAGCAATATTTTGGGAAAATACTTCAGAATTGAAAAGTGAAGAAGATAAGGAAGATAATTCTTATTCCATAGAAGATGCTTTGGGCGGGGGAGCATATGCATATTTGGGCACTCTATCATATAACATCAATGACAGCATAAATGATTTATCAATATTAGCAATGTATTGTTATGGAAATGAAATGCGCGAAATGAGCATGGAAGAAAAAGCAACAATTTTACAGGCAACTACGGTACAAAATGCAATGCAAAAATTGAATCAAATATATCCATTGGGAGAGGGAGAAGAATTTTGTCTTCAGCAAGGGATAAAAATTAATATGGAAGATATTATAAAAAAACAGAGTGGTATGTCAGACATGCAGACAATGACGCAGGATATGCTTGGAAATGACGCATATTATTTGGATTTTGCAGTAGAGAAAGAGGGTATTTTGTTGGCTTCACAAGTTGGACCGGATTTTGTCAGTCTAAGTGAAAATCTAAATACACAGACTACCGGAATTACAATGATTGTTGATGAGAACGAAATAAAATTACTTTCTATTGAGGGGGCATATGAACTAAAGGAAGGAACGAAGGAAGGTATTATTACGGCACAGGAGGCAGCCGGATATGTAGCAAAAGAATATGAAAATCAGATTTCGGCTGATAGCATTACATTTGATAAAGTATGGTTGGAATACGTTTTTTGTTCAGGAACATCTTCAACAGAGTTTAGTGAGGGAACATTACAACCATACTGGGTATTTATGGATAGTAAAGAAAACGTGGCAGAACGTATCAATGCAATCACAGGAGAAAATTTTAAATATGAATAAAACTCAGAGATTTTTGAATTATTTAAAGGGTAATCTCAAAAACATTGTAACAATTAAGTTATTATTGGTTGTGTTGGCGGTTGCATTTTGCATTTGCCTTGACACATGGAATCAATTACCGTTTTTGTGGGAAACAGAACGAGGAAGTATGCCAGTATACTATTATATATTCAATTCTTTTGTATACGGCGGTCAATATGTGCCTTATGTAATTCCTGTGTTATCTACATTGATAGGAACTACAGAATATTGTGTGGAGCATGGATGTGGTATAGAAGGAGTTATTGTAGCACGTTTGGGTAGTCGCAGTGCATATGCGATAGTAAAAGTAATAACTTCTCTAGTGGGAGCCGTGTTTGCGGTGGTAGCGGGAATGAGTTTGTTTATTGCGACTGCACAGATGTTTCAACCATTGTATAGTACTGAATTTGATATGGAGGCTTCAGGATTTCCGTATTATTCTTTTCTAGTAAGCAATCAGGGAATTGGATATTTTCTGATTATTTTATATTTGGCAGCTTTGAGTGCGATTTTATGGAATATGACAGCATTATTATGCTCTGCATATTTTCATAATAAATATATTACGATAACCAGTCCAATGCTGTTTTCTTATTTTTTGAATCGTGTACTTACGCTATTCAAGATTCCGGACGAATATCGTTTGGATTATTGGTTATATGCCAGATATAGTAGTGGTAATGATGTGAGAATGCTACTGTATATAACAGTTGTAGTATTTGTAATATCAGGTATTTGTGGTATTTTCTTTGTGAAG
>CAYVCL010000111.1:0-6331 GCA_964450185.1 uncultured Lachnospiraceae bacterium
TTTGCCATCTCTGCCATAATTTTAGGGTCAGAACCGAAAAACTGCAATGATACCGGACATTCTTTTTCATGAATCTGCAACAGTTCCATGGTATTTTTATTGTTATAGAAAATAGCCTTTGCGCTGACCATTTCCATACAGATAAGCCCTACTCCCATCTCCTTGCAAAGCAGACGGAAAGGCAAATCCGTAACACCTGCCATGGGTGCCAGCACAACATTATTTTCTAATGTTACATTTCCAATCTTAAGTTTCATTTTTCATTCCTATTCCATGTTTTTGTTATAAATAATACGTAATCCCTGCAAAGTAAGCATGGAATCGTAAATATCAATCGCATCCGTTTCCTGTGCAATGATTTTTCCAAGACCTCCGGTTGCTACTGCCTTTACGTTTTCGTAACCACATTCTTCCTTCATCTTGTTAATGATGTACTCTGTCTGTCCAATCTGTCCATAAAACAAACCAGCCTGCATACTGCTAATGGTTTCTCTGGCAAGAATGGTCTTTGGCTTACAGATTTCGATTTCCGGAAGCTTAGCTGCTTTTTCCCAAAGAGCTTCTCCTGCAGTACGGATGCCCGGTGCGGTAATACCTGCCACAAAACTTCCATCTTCTGTTACCAAATCATAAGTAGTAGCTGTACCAAAATCAAGTACAATCACAGGACCGCCATACAATGTGTGGGCTGCCACCGCATCTACAATTCTGTCTGCACCAATCTGTCTTGGATTTTCTGTCAGCACCTTAATTCCGGTTTTTACTCCCGGTCCTACAATCAACGGCTGCTGTCCAAAATATTTTACAATCGCATTGTTAAAGGAATGCATAATATTGGGAACAACAGACGCCACGATAATTCCGTCAATGTCTTTCACCTGCAAACCGTTGTAACTAATCATATTACAAATTACGGTTCCATATTCGTCAGAGGTTCTCGGCATTTTGGTTGTAAGACGGAAAGTGGCAACCACTTCTTTTTTCTGAAACACTCCAAAGGTAATATTTGTATTTCCAATGTCAACTACTAATAACATTTATTCTTCCTCCTGAGCAAGCAGTTCTGCGATATTTTCATGTAATATAAAGGTCTTATAAAAAAGTTCCAATGACTCAAATAATTCCTTCTTTGTTTCCTGAAGCTGTTTTATCTTTAATGCACTTCCAATTTCATCATAGAGAATATCTTCTTCGTCTGCCTCTGTTTCCATGGTAAGATTTCCTTCATCATCAAATACAAGGCTAAAAATTCCTCCCACTTCCTCAGTAAACAACACACACATAATCTGCAATTCTTCTCGAATTCCCTCTGGAAGTGCTCCAAATCTTGCACTATTAAAGTAAAATTTCTGTTCGTATGTGCTGGCTGCACACAATACATTTTCTTCTTTATACATATCCATACATTCCTCTAACAGATACTTCTCCTGCATATACAGTAATGATTCTGCCGTCCTTTTCTATTAATAATTCGCCTTTATCATTGATTCCTCTGGCAATACCGGTATATTCTCCTTTCGGGTCCAGTACACGTACCTCAGTATCTTTATTTACCAGAAATTTCTCATAATCTTCTTTTAAAAATTTCAAATCATGATGGTCCATAAATTTCTGATAATCCTGCTCAAAATACTCCATTGCTCTTGCTATCACCTGAGAACGCTTTAATCGCTTCCCGGTGCCAAGAAAAAGGGAGGTTGCCTTTTCCTGCAAGTCCTCCTGTATTTTTCTATTGTTTACATTTATTCCGCTGCCTATGATTACGTAATGAATTTTCTCGATATCCGCACTCATTTCCGTGAGAATACCGGTAATCTTCTTTTTCTTCAATACAATATCATTTGGCCATTTAATCTGAATTCCCTGCTCATTGGCTCCTAAACCATACAATTCCTGAAAAGTTCTTGCAAGGCTTAACGCCATTACCAACGTTAGCATAGACGCCTCTGTGGGCTGAATTTGGGGCTTTAGGAGGGTAGTCATATACACTGCCTCTCCTTTTGGAGATTCCCATACTCTGCCTAATCTTCCTCTCCCCTGCGTCTGACCTTCTGTCACTACCAAAGTGCCATGAACTGCCCCTGCTTTGGCTAACTCTTTTGCCCTGATATTGGTAGAGTCTGTTTCTTTGTAATAATGGATTTCTTTTGCGTTCCATTTAGTATTCAGATTACTTCTGATTTCGTGTTCATTTAAAATATCTTGTGTTTCCATGTTACGCAGAAGCTCCTTTTCTAAATCATCAATCCCACTGCAATCAGACACAATGTAATTCCAATGCCAAAAAAGCCAACTGCTGCCACTTTATTTTTCCCGGCTCTTTTTATTCCCCACATGCAATTCATATATGCAGCAAGCAAAAAAATCACCGGAAACATAAATGGCTTTACTTCGCCATTCCAGAAAGCAAATAAGGCTGACAGTATAATCAGGCTTCCTACTCCCAGATTGACACAATCAATGGTATTAATATCTTTGTCGGTAATTTTATTCATTATCCTCACCAAGAGTTGCTACCATAACCGCTTTGATAGTATGCATACGGTTTTCTGCTTCATCAAATACCAATGACTTGGAGGATTCAAATACTTCTTCTGTCACTTCGTTTCCTTTTACTGCCGGCAGACAATGCATGAATACAGTAGTATCTTTTCCTGTACGGTTCATCAGTTCTGTGTTTATCTGATAATCCTTTAACATTGCGATTCTTTCTGCTGCCTTGTCTTCTTCACCCATGGATGCCCATACGTCTGTGTATAATACATCTGCATCTTTTACACCGTCTAAAGAATCTGTGATTGTGATGCTTCCGCCGGATTCTTTTGCATATTCCTTAGTCAGTTCCACTAAATCTTCCTGTGGCCATAATTCTTTTGGTGCAACAATAGTAAAGTGAAGTCCTAATTTTCCGGAACCAATCATCAAAGAGTTTGCCATGTTGTTACGTCCATCGCCAAGATAAACAAAATGAATTCCTTTTAAGTATCCGAAATGTTCTTTCACTGTTAAAAAATCTGCTAAAATCTGTGTTGGATGGTAATCGTCTGTCAAACCATTCCAAACAGGTACACCGCTGTATTCTGCTAATTTTTCTACTGTGCTGTGCTTAAATCCACGGAATTCGATTCCGTCAAACATACGTCCTAATACTCTTGCAGTATCTTCCACGCTTTCCTTGTGTCCTAACTGAATATCGTTTTTACCAAGATATTCCGGGAAACCGCCTTCGTCGTTACAAGCTACGGTAAATGCACAACGTGTTCTTGTAGATGGCTTTTCAAAAATCAAAGCAATGTTTTTGCCTTTCAGGCTATTTCCTAAAATGCCTTTTTTCTTCTTTGCTTTCAACTCTGCTGCCAAATCAATAAAATACATGATTTCTTCTGGTGTAAAATCCTTCAGTGTTAAAAAATTACGTCCTTTTAAATTCATTTTTCTTCCTCCTAAGCGTCTGGTTCTTCTTCTACTATTTCTTCCGGTAATCTGTTTAAAATCACATAAACAAATGCGGGAAGGTCTTCTCTTTCTTCTTTTTCTCTAACGGCTTCTACCAGTTCTTCTACTGTATAAATAGAATACTTTGGCACTTTAAACAGCTTTGCCGTAGCTTCTAAAATGGAAAGGTATAAAGTTCTATAATCATATTTTCTTAATTTTAATATTTCTGCAATGATACCTAAGGTATCTTCCATATAGGTTCGGCAAGATGACTTTGTACTTTTTAAAACATAGCTGTTGTTTACAAATTCCATTACCGATTCGTCTATATTGGTAAGCTGTCTTACATAATAACACTCTTTTTCCGATTCATCAATATAATATATTGTGCCGGATAATTGATACAACATTCTCTGGGTATCGTAATAGCCGATTTTCATGTTATTACTACTTTTCTTTGCATCAAAATTCAACATATTGCCCAGATTTACTCTTGGTTCTACACTATATATATTCACATCCTCCGGTATTTCTACCGGCTTGTTTCTTCCAAGTCCAAAAATACGGAGCATGATAATATTCTTATAATCACGGTTAATCAGCGAGTCTAACGGAACATTGTTAAACATTCCCGGGTCCATATAACTTTTCCCATGAAGTTTTTCATGTTTGAAAACCGGAAGATATGCGCTTGCCAATAGAAAATCAGGTAACAGCCCATCTTCCACTTCTTTTACATCCACATCCAGTTCTTTCATTTCACTTAAGGAAAAGGTATGGAGATAAAAAGAAATCTCTCCGTTCTTTATCTGCTTTTCATCAATGGCACCGGCAATCAGTTCTTTCAAAGGTGTTATGTCTGCGCCACCGTCGGTTGTATATTTCACTACCGTCTGCACCCAATCGTACAACTTTGCACTGCCGTCAAAAAGCTGTGCCATTTTCTCCTCATCTACTTCCATTACTTTGGAATTACTGATGTTTTTCCAAATGTTTTCTGCTCCTTTCAAATCGCCCATGCAAATCAAAGCAGCATTCAACGCTCCCACCGATGTTCCTGCCACTGCGTGGATTTTTACACCAGCTTCTTTCAAAGCCCGCCATGCGCCAATCTGATACGCACCTTTAGCACCGCCGCCTTCTAAGACCAGTGCATACTCTTTTGTTAAATCCAATGACATTTCCATGTTATCACCCCATTACCCTAGATTATATACATTTTCCCTGAAATTTACAAGTATCCCACAAAAAAACAGCCACCAAAATGGTGACTGTTTCACTCTCATTTATTTATCTGCAATTTCAACCACAGATTTTGCAAGTCCTGCAATTCCCTGAATTTCGGATGGGATGATAATCTTGGTTGCCTGACCGTCTGCTGCCTTTGCAAAAGCTTCTAAGCTCTTGATTTTTAATACAGCTTCGTCCGGTGCTGCTTCTCTTACGAAACGGATACCGTCTGCGTTTGCCTGCTGCACTTTCAAAATTGCTTCTGCCTGACCTTCTGCTTCACGAATCATTGCTTCTTTCTTAGCTTCTGCACGAAGAATTGCTGCCTGTTTTGCTGCTTCTGCTTCTAAGATTGCAGACTGTTTATTACCTTCTGCTACAAGGATAGTAGATTTCTTTTCACCTTCTGCACGAAGAATTGCTTCTCTACTTTCACGTTCTGCTCTCATCTGTTTTTCCATGGCTTCTTTGATGTTTGCCGGTGGAATGATGTTCTTTAATTCTACACGGTTTACTTTGATTCCCCATGGGTCTGTTGCCACGTCTAAGGAAGCACGCATACTTGTGTTGATTGTTTCTCTGGATGTTAATGTTTCATCCAATTCCAAATCACCGATGATGTTACGTAAAGTAGTTGCTGTTAAGTTTTCGATTGCCATAATTGGGTTTTCTACACCGTAAGCAAACAACTTAGGATCAGTAATCTGGAAAAAAACTACGGTATCAATCTGGATTGTTGCGTTATCTTTTGTGATAACCGGCTGTGGTGGGAAATCCACTACCTGTTCTTTCAAAGGAACTTTCTTTGCAATACGGTCAATGAATGGAATCTTTACATGAAGACCTACGGACCATGTTGCCTGATATCCACCAAGACGTTCCAGAATGTACGCCTCTGCCTGAGGTACGATTTTAATGTTACTTACAATTATAATTAAAACAATGACTAAAAATATACAAAATCCAAAAAACACGTTATTTATCTCCTCTCTTATACGTTCTTTCTTCTAACGAATGCTTTTACACCTTTAATTTCCACTACCTCTACTTCTGTATTGGCTGGAATTATTTCATCGTCTTCGCTTCTCGCAGTCCATTCAATGCCATTTAGCATAATCTGTCCTGCCTCTTTTAGGTTATTGATTTCTTCTGTAACCATGGCATGCCTTCCTGCCAAATCTTCCACATTCGTTTTGGTTCTCTTAAGATTCAAATGCTTCATGGCAATCGGTCTTGTAATAAACAAGAGTAAAAATGACACTACCAAAAAAGCCACAATCTGCCCTTCCACAGGAACCCCAAACAAAGCAAGCAAGAACGACACAACCGCTCCACCAGCAAACCATATGGTAGTAAGTCCCATCGTACAAATCTCAATCACTACCATCAGCACAAATATCACTAACCATATAATCGTCTGTATTTCCATCCTTTCCCCTCCTCTTTCTTGTACGTCATGTAGCCATTTTTCGCTACATGCCTTATTATTATACTATATTTCTTTCAGCCAAACAATATGTTTCTTTTGGGGTGGGAAATTTATGTGGATGGGAGTACGCCCCTGAGAGTCTAAATACAATCCCTTCCCGAGCAGACCCAAACAGCTCTGGAAGGGATTGTATTTAGACTCTCAGGGGCTGTGCTTGGCATGCCACACTCGAAT
>CAYVCL010000112.1:0-6255 GCA_964450185.1 uncultured Lachnospiraceae bacterium
CGACACCACGGGTATGAACCGTGTGCTCTAGCCAACTGAGCTATCTCGCCATATTATTAGGTTTACATGGGACCTACAGGGCTCGAACCTGTGACCCTCTGCTTGTAAGGCAGATGCTCTCCCAGCTGAGCTAAGATCCCATGTTTGTTGCTGTCCCTCGACTGCTTAGTTATTATATAACGGATGTGCTATAATTGTCAACACCTTTTTTTAATTTTTTTAAATTTTTTTTAGAAATTTGTAACAATAGAATTTGTGGTTAGAAGGACGCTCATAGGTGGCACAAATACCTCGTTGAAAGACAGAGGCAACGCGAAGTCAAACTAACTATCCACTACGACTAAGCCGTTCCCGAGAGCGGTCACGCCTAAGTCTTCGTAGATAGTGGATTTCGCCTTCGCTAAGAACGCCTCTTATATCGTCTTTCAACGAGGTATTTGTACCACCTATGAGCTGTGCTTGATAACCGCAAAGTGTAAATTGGTTTAGTTCATCACTTACTCCCCAAAAACAATAGGACACAATAAATGACTGTTGCATATCAATATCTGGAGCTTACCATCAGCTACGATTTTGTTATAATTCAAGATTTTGGAGCTTGCCACGCACAGCCCATGATAGGGACAGAAGCTTCTCTTTGCAGGCAATCAGGAAACGTCCTTAGCGAAAGTGAAATCCAGTTTTTAGCAAGCACTTAGTGAGGAGCCCCTCCAGCGACGAACTTAGTGCGGCTTAAAACTTAGTTCACTGTAGCGTTGTTTTCCGCCTGCAAAGAGAAGCTTCTGTCCCTATCCTGGGCGTCCGTGAAACCCAAACCTTGAATTCTAACACTTACTGCCACCCAAGAATTGTAACCTGCATTTTACGGTTTCCGCGGAATTCGTTGATGGATGGATAATAAGTAACCGCTATACGGATATTGCTTGGTTCTCCTCGGTAGATTTTCTCCACTTCTGCTTCTCCATATTTTTCTTGAAGAAACAGTTCAAAATCTTCACAGTTTCGGAACATCATAGCTTCCATTTTTGCACCCTGTTCGTTTTGCAGATTTAGGCGCAGCATATTTTTTTGCTTTCCTATTTTGCAGGCACTGAGAATGGCTATATTTTTATCTGCAAATACTGGCTTTTCATTGCCTTTGCCGAAAGGTTCTAAGATATTTAGCTGTTCTATTAACGGCTCTGTGATATAGCTTAAAGGCATCGGTACGTCGATGACTATTTTCTCTGTGAGAGCTTCCTCATCTAAGGTACAGTTTTCGTTGATTTCTCTGCGGAATATTTCTACTTTTTCTTCCTCTAAAGATAGGCCGGCTGCCATTGGGTGTCCGCCGAATTTTGTAAAGATGTGTTTGACCTTTGTCATTTCTTCATACATAGAATATCCTTCTATGGAACGCCCGGAGCCTTTGACTCCTTCTTCTGACTTTGTCAGCACAAACACCGGTTTATAATATTTTTCACGGATTCTTCCTGCAATGATGCCGGCAATACTTTCATGACAGTCTGGTAGATAAATCACCAAAACTCTATCTTCTGACAGGGAAGTATGTTCTACCTGCTCAATGGCCTTTGTAACACCTTCATCGGTCATTTCCTTACGGCTCTCGTTTAACATTTTTAATTCGTTGGCAATCAGTGCCGCCTCTGCAAAATCCTTGGTAGTTAGCAATTTCAAAGCTTTCTTAGCTGTGTCTAATCGTCCACTGGCATTCAGACATGGTCCCAGCACAAATCCGATATGATAAGCGGCTATCTGCGTTTTTTCCAGCCCACATACCTTTATCAGACTGAGCATGCCAATATTTGAAGTATTATGCAGTTCTTTTAAGCCCTCTTTTACCATAATTCTGTTTTCACCTTGCAGCTCCATTACATCGCCTACTGTTGCAAAGCCTGCAAAGGCAAGTAATGGATTTAATTCACTGCGGTCAATGTGAAACTGTTCATACATGGCTGTAATTACTTTATAGGCTACGGCTGCCCCACACAATTCTTTGAACGGATAAGGACAATCCGGCTGTTTGTGATTTACTATGGCATCTACCTGTGGCAGTACATATTTTTTTTCACCTGTTTCTTCTATATAAAAGGGTACTTCATGGTGATCTGTTACGATTACTGTCATTCCCAGTTCTTTTGCAATTTGTAGTTCTGCCGCTGCCGCAATACCATTATCGCAGGTAATGATGGTATCAATGCCCTCCTCAAATGCTGCCCGCACCAACGCTTCATTTACGCCGTAGCCATCTTTGATTCTATCTGGAATTTCAATATCTACTTTTGCGCCACAGTTTTTTAATCCTTCATATAATATGTAAGTGGCACAGACGCCATCAATATCATAATCGCCAATAACACGAATCTGTTTTTGGCTATTAATTTTTTCTGTAAGAATTTCCACTGCCTTTTCCATATCTTTTAATAGATACGGCGAATAAAAATCTTCTCTGGTACCTCTTAAGTACTGCTCTATTTCTTTTTCCTCCACCACTTCCCTGTTTCGGATAATTCTTGCCACCACCTGATCGATACCGTATTTTTCTCCAATTCCTTTAAAATCTGCTCGTTTCGCAGATACAACCCATTTCTTTTTCATATTTTTTCCATTTCTCTTAATATTAAGAATCGCCAGACATTACTGCCTGACGATTCCGTTTTTTGCTTTTATTTTTATATTATGCTTCTTTTGCACCTTTTTTCTTCATTACCCACCATAATGCACCAGTGATACATACAGATGAATATGCACCGCAAACGATACCTACCATCAATGGTAATGCAAATTCACGGATTGAGCTTACACCAAGAATGTATAATACTGCTACCATGATAAAGGTAGTAAAGGATGTATAAATACTTCTTGTCAATGTCTGTGTGATACTTGTATTTACGATTTCTGCTAAATCTGTTTTTCTCATTTCTGTCATGTTTTCACGGATTCTATCGAAAATAACAATCGTTGCGTTGATAGAATAACCTACAATAGTTAACATACATGCAATAAATGTATTACCAACAGAAATTTTTGCTACCGCATAGAAAGCTAATACTACTAATACGTCATGTAACAATGCGAGAACTGCACTTCCTGCAAATCTAATATCTTTGAAACGGAACCAGATATAAAGCAACATACAAATTGTTGCAATAATCACAGAAATAATCGCATCTCTCTGCATTTCAGAACTGATTGTGGAACTGATTGTTTCCGCAGTAATTAATGATGTATCTACACCGAAGTTTTCTTCTAAAGCTGCATTTAATGCTTCTCTTTCTTCTAAAGAAAGTGTTCTTGTTTTAATAATTACCTGATTTGTATCTGTAACTTTCTGTGTCTGGATTGCAGCATCGTTTGTAATGCTTTCGATCACAGGTTTTACTTTTTCATCGATTTCCTGAATAGATAAATCTTTGTTAAATGTTACGTTTGTGGATGTACCACCCATAAATTCAAGGCTGAAGTTCAATACATTGCCTGTATTTGCTTTATTTAAACCAAGGAATACAAATCCGCCAACAATTAATACGATAGAGAGAAGGAAGCACAAGCTCTTCTTTCCTAAGAAGTTAATTGTCTTATGTTCTTTGTTTCTTCCGTAAAGTTTTTCACTCTGGAATCCCATTGCATAGAATGCATTTACCAGATATTTTGTGATAAC
The DNA here is from genome assembly GCA_964450185.1 of uncultured Lachnospiraceae bacterium. Classification (GTDB taxonomy): domain Bacteria; phylum Bacillota; class Clostridia; order Lachnospirales; family Lachnospiraceae; genus RUG11237. Next base: position 3,662 of record CAYVCL010000112.1, read on the forward strand.
CAATGCTGTAAACATAGATACAACAATACCTAATGCAAGTGTGTATGCAAAACCTTTTACGCTACCAGTACCCATGATAGAAAGTACTGCTGCAGCAATCAATGTAGTTACGTTACCATCCACAATGGCGGATAACGCTTTTTCAAAACCAATTTTGATGGCAGAACGAACTGTTTTTCCTGCTGTGATTTCTTCACGAATACGTGAGAATATAATAACGTTAGCATCCACCGCCATACCAATGGAGAGGATAATACCTGCGATACCAGGTAATGTTAATGTAATCTGGAATGCATTTAACAATCCAAGAATAACACCTACATAAAGACATAATGCAATACTGGATGCAAAACCAAGAAGTCTGTATACCAAGCACATAAATACGCAAACAATCGCAAAACCGATGGCTGCTGCAATTAAACTTGTATGAATTGCTTCTTCACCTAACTGCGCACCTACTACGTTAGAACGGATTTCCTGTAATTCCAGTTTCAAACCACCGATACGGATGATAGAAGCCAATTCCTGTGCTTCTTCGTAGCTTGACATACCTGTAATGGTTGCTTCTCCACCTGTAATTGCACTCTGCACGTTTGGATTGCTGATTACATTTCCATCATAGATAATTGGAAGATTATCTCCAATATGTGATGCTGTATATTCTGCAAAGCTGTCTTTTGCTTCATCTGTCAATGTTAACACTACAACTGTTTCGTTGTTGCCCATTTCATTCTGCTGTGTTGCAGGCTGAGCATCTTTAATATCAGTTCCCTGTAAAACTACTTCACCATCTTCAGATTCAATCGTTAAGGAACCTGGTTTACCTAAATCTTCTAAGATTTCATTGGCATCTGTAACACCAGGAATTTCAATGTTGATTCTGTTTGTACCTTCCTGATATACCTGTGCTTCTGTACTATAAGTTTCCACACGCTTCTGTAATTTAAATACAGTATCGCTCATATCTTCTGCACTTGGATTTGCTTCTGTAGTTTCGTAAGTGATACTTACACCACCAGCCAAATCAAGTCCTAATTTAATATCTTTTGCAGAACCCCACTGGTCACTGCCAATACCAAATGCTGACAGGTATCCTAAAAATCCTGTTGCCAGCAAAATTACCAGAAGAATTGCAATCCCTCTGCTCTTTTTCATCTGCATTTTTTTAACTCCTTTCATCTGCGGTTTACCCGCACATTTCATTGTAATTATATAATCATTTTAATTATTTACGCTTCTTCCTCTGCCAATGCTGCTTTTATCATAATGGCACATTCCACTCTTTTTCTCTGCAATTCACATCCAACTTCATATACATCATTGATAGAACCATGGAAATTATATGAGTTGGCAGCACAGCCACCGCTGCAATAGAATTTTGAGAAACAATTCTTACATTTATCTTTGGCATACACATTGCAGCCTTTAAATGTTTCTACAATATCGGTATTTACAATTCCTGTATCTACATTTCCTAACAGGAATTTTTCTTCTCCTACAAACTGGTGACATGGATAAAAGTCGCCCCATGGTGTTACTGCCAAATACTCTGTACCTGAACCGCATCCTGAAATACGTTTTGCCACACAAGGACCACCCTGTAAATCAATCATAAAGTGGAAGAAGTTAAAGCATTTTCCTTCTTTACTTCTTTTCACCATTTCTTTTGCCAGTTTGTCGTACTGTTCACAAATCACTGGGATATCTTCTTCTCTAAGAGCATAATCTTCGGTATCTGCCGCAACAACCGGCTCCACAGAAATCTGCTCAAATCCCAAATCTGCCAGATGTAATACATCCTCACTAAAATCAAGGTTGTTTCTGGTAAAAGTACCACGAACATAATAATTTGTCTGGTTTCTGCTTTCTGCAACTTTCTGGAATTTTGGAACAATCAAGTCATAGCTGCCTTTTCCATTACGGAATGGACGCATTTTGTTGTTGACTTCTTCCCTTCCATCGATACTTAAAACCACATTTGCCATTTCTTTGTTTAAAAATTCTAAGATATCATCATTTAATAATACACCGTTGGTTGTTAATGTAAAGCGGAAATTTTTGTTATGTATTTTTTCCTGTTTGCGACCATAAGCCACCAACTGTTTTACTACCTCGAAGTTCATCAATGGTTCGCCACCAAAGAAGTCTACTTCTAAGTTTCTTCTGCTTCCGGAATTAGCAATCAAGAAATCCAATGCTTTCTTTCCCACTTCAAAAGACATCAATGCACGTCTTCCGTGATATTCTCCTTCTTCAGCAAAGCAGTATTTACAAGCCAGGTTACAATCATGGGCAATATGTAAACAGAGAGCTTTTACTACAGTTTCTCTCTTTTTGAACTCTTTTACATATGGCTCATAGACATCTTCTGTAAATAACTGTCCGGCTTCAATCAATCCATTTAATTCCTCTAAAGCCTCACGCACATCACTTTCTGCATAAGTGCCCTGAAAATGACTTACTGCTTTTGTAATTGTTTCTTCATCTATTTTACTGTCGTTCTGCTTTTCTTCTTTTAAAAACGCAATCAGCTCATACACCATTTCGTCTACCACATGAACAGAACCGCTGTTCACATCTAACACTATATGGTC
>CAYVCL010000113.1:0-5918 GCA_964450185.1 uncultured Lachnospiraceae bacterium
TCCTGGTACAGCACCTTTTACTAAAAGTAAGTTCTTATCCGCGTCTACTCTTACAATTTCAAGATTCTGAATTGTAATCTTCTTGTGTCCCATATGTCCTGGCATCTTCTTACCCTTGAATACTTTACTTGGGCTTGAACAAGCACCATTGGAACCTGCATGACGATGGAATTTAGAACCATGAGCCATAGGTCCTCTTGACTGACCATGTCTTTTGATTGCACCCTGGAATCCCTTACCTTTAGAGATTGCAGTTGCATCTACCTTATCTCCAGCTGCAAATACGTCTGCTTTGATTTCCTGAGCAACTGTGTACTCTTCAGCGTTTGCAAGCTTAAATTCCTTTACATATCTCTTTGCAGATACACCAGCCTTATCGAAGTGTCCCTGTTCTGCTTTGTTTGCACCATGTCTGTGCACTAATTTTCCGTCAACATATTTTGTTTTCTTGTCAACGAAACCAACCTGTACTGCGCTGTAACCGTCATTTTCAACTGTTTTAACCTGTGTTACTACACAAGGACCAGCCTGCAATACAGTTACTGGAACTAACACGCCATCTTCATTGAAGATCTGAGTCATTCCAACTTTTGTAGCTAAAATTGCTTTGTTCATTTCTTTACCTCCTGTTTTTATCTACAGCGGATTACCTTTATATTGATAATCATCCTAGAAAATGCATCGTTTTGGTAAAAATCAATATGCATTAAGGATTGTTACTGTCCATTTAATTTGTTTTGGAAAAACTTATTTGTTTTTCATTTTGATATCGATATATACACCTGCTGGCATTTCTAATCTTGATAATGCTTCAACTACCTTCTGGCTTGGTGTTGTGATATCGATAAGTCTTTTATGAGTTCTCTGCTCAAACTGTTCTCTGGAATCTTTGTACTTGTGTACCGCTCTAAGGATAGTTACTACTTCCTTCTTTGTTGGTAATGGTACCGGACCACTCACCTGAGCTCCATTCTTCTTTACAGTTTCAATAAGTTTTTTGGCAGAAGCATCGATTAACTGATGGTCGTATGCTTTTAATGTGATTCTCATTACTTGACTTGCCATAAAAAAAGTCGCCTCCTTCGCACTTAATTAAATCTTAGTACGACAAGCGGTGACTGTACACTTTCCCGTGTGTATCATAAACGTTTTGTACCCAAACGCAAACTTCCACACATTGTTTCAACCTTAATTTTCATCAAAGTATCTGTTAACTTGTATACAGTGACTTGTCGTCAGTTTCCTAACTTGACATTCGCTCCACGGAAAACCTGCAAGAACTTTCGTTCCCACAGCAACCTCACGCTTCATAGCTATCATGCCACAGCAATACTTAGTATACACGAAGGTTTCTTATTGCGCAAGTACCTTTTTATTTTTTTTTGTATTTTTTTTAGTACAATTCAAATCGGTACTGTTGCAGCTCTTTTTCCTGCCACAACACTTCTCCTTCCGCGCAAAACCCAAGTTTTTTCAGCAATCTTTGAGATGCTTCATTATTTTTATGAGTATATGCATGTATTTCTTCTATATATAATGTGTTTTTTGCGTATTCCAAAATCGCCTGGCAGATTTCAAAACCGATGCCGTTTCTTCTATATAAATAGTGCAACATATAGCCAAGTTCTGTCTTATCTTCATCCCCTATACTTCGTTCCTCTATCCCGGCACGCCCAATCACTTTTCCCGTCGCCTTATCAAGCACCGTCCACATTCCGTAGCCGTAAAAAGAATAGCGATTATGGATATAAGACCACAACTTCTCCTGCTCAGTTTCATAATCAGCCAGCGGCTCAATAAACTCCATTCCCGGACTGTCATACAGCTTATAGAACTCCTCCAAGTCCTCCATCACACTTTCCCGAATAACGCAATGCTTTGTTTCTACTATCCTTCATGGAATAGAATGTGCCCTCTGATATGTTTTCTCCACAAAATCACAGTCCACTTCTTCAAAACCTTCCACCACAATCGCTGCCGGAGTCAAATCCTGATTTCCCGAATCCGGATTATAAAAGCCAATCGCAGGAATCCCTGCCGCCTTTGCTGCCCTTACTCCATTTCCTGAATCTTCTATTATAATACATTCATCTACAGATAATTCCAGCTCCTTCGCAGCTTTCAAAAACACATCCGGTGCAGGTTTTGGATGTGCCACCTTTTCTCCACTGACTAACTTTGTAAAATAAGATGCAATCCCCAGACTATCTACCACTTTGTGTATTTCTTTTTCCGGCGATGAAGAAGCTATGGCTAGTTTCATTCCATTCTTATGTAAATCCTTTATCAATTCTTTGATACCTGCAATTTCTTCGTATCCTTTTGTTTCCACAAGATACTCTCTATATTCTCTCAGTTTTTCCTGCATTTCTTCTTCTGTCACAGGAATCGCAAAATGCTCCTTCATATATTTGCAAACCTTAGCATGAGTGCTTCCGATAAATCCCTTGTAATCCTCATATGGAAATTCCACACCATAATCTCTGCAAAACATTACATAAGCCTCGTAATGCTGCGGTTCACTATTTATAATCACTCCGTCCATGTCAAAAATAACGCCTTTTAACATTTACCATACCAGCCTTTCTTCTAAAATCCGCTACCATTGTAACACACCCGCCACTTACTGTCTATCCAACAACTTCTTCTTTACTCTCTTTTTCTTTTCCGCTATAATATCCTATAGATTGCCATATTACTGGCAAATTTTAACTCAATTTTTATTATGAAAGGAAAGATTTAAACATGGCTCAGAATCCAATCGTTACTATTGAAATGGAAAATGGAGATATCATCAAGGCTGAATTATACCCTGAAATCGCTCCAAACACAGTAAACAACTTTATTAGTCTTATCAACAAAAATTATTATGATGGAATTATTTTCCACAGAGTAATCAAAGGCTTTATGATTCAGGGAGGATGTCCTGACGGAACTGGTATGGGCGGTCCTGGATATTCTATCGCCGGAGAATTCAGCATGAACGGTTTCACCAACAACTTCAAACACACACCAGGTGTTTTATCCATGGCAAGAACTATGGACCCTAACTCTGCAGGTTCCCAGTTCTTCATTATGCACCAGACTTCTCCACACTTAGACGGCCAGTACGCTGCATTTGGTAAAGTAACCGAAGGTATGGACGTTGTAAACGCAATCGCTGAAACTCAGACTGATTATGCGGACAAGCCATTAAAAGAACAGCGCATCAAAACTATGACTGTAGATACTTTTGGAGAAACTTATCCAGAACCTGAAAAATACTAATTGTACACCTTACAACTATACCTAAGAAAGGAAAGATACAACATGATAAAAGCAATGAAAAAATTAACAGCAACTGTACTTTGTCTTGCAACATGTGCGACTCTGTTTACCGGTTGTGGCGGTAAAATGTTGAACTGACTTTGAAAATTAATGATGCTTCTTTTAATTTCAAAAGCACTGTCCAGGATATTTACGATGCAGGTTTTGTTATCTGCGATACCGGTTACGGCGAAATCACTGATGAAGAAGACCTTCCAGAAATGGAAGCCAGAACCGTAGATACCGTTTCCCAGTATTATATCGGAATCCCAACCAGCGATACCATGGCTGATTATACCGGAGTTACCATTCAGGTTTACAACCCAACCAGCTCCGATTGTTCTTTCAAAGAATGTTCTATCTTTAATTATAGCTATGAGTACGATCCTGATGACGAAGATGATAAAGAAGAATTCCTTGATCCTAATACCAACGACGGTTATGGCTGGACACTCAGCACAAGCTCCGCAAGTTACCGTTATGGTCTTAACAACAGCACATACAAGACAAATTCTTTATACATCGAAGAAGTTTATTTCGAAAAAGATTTAGATGTTCCGTACTAAGAAATATATTTAGGGAGGACGTATTCACATTTTGTTCATTTTTCATTTAAAAAAGTTTCATTTAGCAATCACGATTTCTTCACGAATGTATTCTATACTATAAACAAGTTAGAGATAACTTGTAAATGCTATTTTAGAAACTTTTTCATAATACTTGCCAGACAGGAAACTGTCTGGTCCTCCCTCTCTAAAACTCTATGAAGTTCATAGAGTTTTTTTATTGCCCTTTTACAACACAGATAAAATAAGCCCCTTGACCTTAAACAGGCAAGGGGCTTGTTATTCCTATAGGCTTGTCTATTACTTAAGCTTTTCCTACAGATCCGAATAATTCCATTTTTTCTTTTACAGTTGCTTTGATAGCTTCTGCACCTGGAGCAAGTAACTTACGAGGATCAAATCCTTTTCCTTCTAAGTCTTTTCCAGCTTCTACATATTTACGTGTAGCGTCTGCAAATGCTAACTGGCATTCTGTGTTAACGTTGATTTTAGCAACTCCTAAAGAGATAGCTTTCTTAATCATATCTTCTGGGATACCTGTACCACCATGAAGAACTAATGGCATATCTCCTGTTAACTGCTGAATTGCATCTAATGTTTCGAAGCTTAATCCTTCCCAGTTTTCAGGATATTTTCCGTGGATGTTACCGATACCAGCTGCTAACATAGTTACTCCTAAGTCAGCGATTGATTTACATTCCTGTGGATCTGCACATTCACCTTTACCAACAACACCGTCTTCTTCTCCACCGATAGAACCAACTTCTGCTTCTAAGGACATTCCTTTTTCTGCAGTAATCTTAACTAATTCTGTTGTTTTTGCAACGTTTTCGTCGATTGGGTAATGAGAACCATCGAACATTACAGAAGAAAATCCAGCTTCGATACATTTCATACATCCTTCGTAGCTACCGTGATCAAGATGTAATGCTACTGGAACAGTGATGTTTAATTCTTCTAACATTCCGTTTACCATACCTACAACAGTTTTGTAACCTGCCATATACTTTCCAGCACCTTCGGATACACCTAAAATAACTGGGGAATTTAATTCCTGAGCTGTCTGTAAAATAGCTTTTGTCCATTCAAGGTTGTTAATATTGAACTGACCTACTGCATAATGTCCTGCTTTTGCTTTCTGAAGCATTTCTTTTGCTGAAACTAACATTCTAAATAACCTCCATTTGTAATTTTCATAACATCAGTCTACCATATCTTGGTCTAAAAGTGAATAGTTTTGTTGCATTTTTTCTTGTTCCATCAATTTATGCACCTTTTTGTGGTTTACTTTTATGGAAATCGCCTGTTTATGATTCACTATTTTCGCACACTTACGATTACCTCCAAACTCACCATCCACAGTCCACGGAATTTCACTTTCCGCCTCAAAGGTGATTTCTGACGCCTTAAAAGCATACATATATTTGCTGTCAAACTCCGCAATCAAAAGGGATGCAATAATATTCTGCAATTCAATGGGATTCTTCGGATTTTTAATCAGCGTCACCTCAAACATTCCGTCATCCAACAACACATTGGTACTGGTATTATTCTTAAAACCTCCAACGGAAACAGAATTAGTTACCATACCATATATAAAATCCTCCTCAATCGTTTGTCCATTGGCAGTGACTTTCATGTGGTACGCTTTTATGGTATGAAGTTTCTTCATCCCTTCCAGAATATACGCCGCATGGCCAAGAAGGTTTTTAATCTCCTGAGGAGTTGCATAGGATACTTCTGTAAAAGCTCCAAACGCTGCCACGTATACGAAAAATGTATTTTCCAATTCGCCCACATCGCATTTGCACATTTGCTGTCCTACTGCAATTCTTGCCGCAGACGCCATATTTTTAGGCAGTCCCAAACTATTCCCATAATCGTTGGTGGAACCTGCCGGAATATAACCCACAGGTGTGTCTACCCCTGCTTTCATCATTCCGGTCACCACTTCATCTAACGTTCCATCTCCTCCACTGCATACCAGAAGGTCGTATTCCCCACTTCTCTTTTCTGCAATCTCTGTTGCATCTCCTCGCCGCAGTG
>CAYVCL010000114.1:0-5908 GCA_964450185.1 uncultured Lachnospiraceae bacterium
CTCTTTATATGCTACCAGAAGATTCTGAATTTGAAAAGCTGCAATTTTTCCCACCAAATATACATCATCGTTGGTACCGCTGGCAATTAGTATGTACTCCAACTGATTGTCATCATATACCTTAAAGAACTGATACCCCTGTACCTCCTGGCTTTCTGCCGGTGATTCTGCAAAAGCAGTAATCGCTGCTCCACATTCTTCGATTCCCTCTACAGTAGTTGCCAATACATGTCCTTCTGTATCCACAATACCAAGTTCGATTCTTGTAATAGTCTTTAATCCATCAATTGTATTTTGTAAAATCTGATTTGATATCATAATAGTAACCTCCTGTTTCGCTACGTACCAGTTCCACACCCCTATTCACGAAAAAGTACGTTTCTCTTTTTTCTACTTAGAACTATTTTAATACAAATTGACCAAAAAATAAAGTAAAAAAAAATATTTTTTGTGATTTTTTTCATGCAAGTTGTATATAGCTTTTCCTGACAAATTCCGATAAAATAAGTAAAAGGAGGGTTTTGTATGGATATTTCTGAAATCTCTGTTTCCATGAATCAGACAAGTCTTATGACTGCTGTCAGCACAGCTGTTTTAGGTATGTCACTGGATATGGTGGAAACCAGCGGTGAAAACATGGTAAAAATGATGGAATTGTCCGTAAATCCTAATGTTGGAAGCAACATTGACGTTTCAGTGTAATTACGGATTCTAAAAAACGAGAGAAGGCAAATGCTTTCTCTCGTTTTCTTTTGTTATTCGCAACCGGCTAAAAAAGCTTCCAAACGTTTTTTATCCGCTTCTTCATATGCAACCAGTTCTAAATCTTTCATTTCTCTGTCTGCCAAAATGCCCGCCAAAGAAACATACTGGGATAATTTAGATTTCAGATTCAGGCAGTCACCCTCACCGGTGTATAATTCTACTTTACCACTGCAACTGTCTATAATCTCTAAAAACTTTCCGGTATCTGCAATATGTTTTATCTTCATGCCATGCTGCCTTTCTTTTATGATAAATTCATGCCAATTATTTAATTGCCATTGCTTCTACTTCTAAAAATACATCCTTTGGAATTCTTGCTACTTCCACGCAAGAACGTGCAGGGAAAACACCTGTAAAATATTTTGCATAGATTTCATTGATTTTTCCGAAATCTTCCATGTTTTTGATAAATACTGTAGTTTTTACTACATTTTCCATAGAACTTCCTGCATCTTTTAATAAAGCTGCCATATTAGAAAATGCCTGTTCCGCCTGTTCTTCTACGGTTGCCGGAATTTCTCCTGTAGCAGGATTTACTGGAATCACACCGGAAGTATAAATCATTCCGTTTACTTCGATTGCCTGTGAATAAGGTCCGATTGCAGCTGGTGCGTTTGGTGTACTAATTGCTTTTTTCATGTTAATTTCCTCCATATATATGTTATTTTAATTTAATTGCATTTGTGGTAATTTCGATTTTTCCTGCCTTTAACAAGTGTCCTATGGCACGTTTGAAGGCATTTTTACTCATCTGGAACTGTTCTTTGATTACTTCCGGTTCCACGGTTTTATCCGTAAATGGGAAGCTTCCGCCTTGTTCTTTTAGTTCCTTCAATATATATTCTGCATCATCATCCATCTGCAAATATGCTTTCTGACGCATACATAAATCCAGTTTTCCGTCTTCTTTTACTGCGGTAACTCTGGCTTCCACCACATCACCGATATGCATTTTTCCGAAGACATCTTTCTTTGGAATTCTGGCAGAATAAATATCATCTACTGCCACATATACTCCAAAATCTTTTGTTACATCATAGACAATTCCTTTTACCATATCATCTTTCATGTATGGAGAATCTGTTCTTAAATGACCGTATACTTTCATGGTCGCACATAATCTGCTGCTCTTATCCACATACAGGCATACCAGACAGGAATCTCCTGCTTTTACCGGATATGACTGTTCTTTAAACGGAAGTAGCAAATCCTTTTCCAGCCCCCAGTCTAAGAAGGCACCGATTTTACTTACTTCTTTTACTTTCAGTACTGCCGGTTTTCCAATCTGGATATATGGTTCGTTTACCGTAGCAATCATGCGGTCAGAAGAATCTTTATACAAAAATACTTCTATAGAATCAGACAATTCCAATTCTTTTGGCACTTGCTTTTTGGGTAACAACACTTTTTCTTCGCTGTTCATCTTTTCTGCCAGATAAACACCAAATTCTACTTCTTTTATCATTACAAGCGTCTGCTTTTTTCCTAATTTTAACATATCTTCCTGCTTTCTAACCTTTTGCCAATAGAAATTCTATGACAGCAAAGGCTTTATTTTCTTCGTTATTTAATGTGACTACATAGCGGTTATGTTCTTTGTATACTGTGGGATAAATGGTATCTCCCGCCATGGCTGATTTTTTGTATTCTGCACGCATTTGCTTTACGTGAATTTCTTCTTCGATTACTGCATATGCCATATTTAAATACTGGGAGTTGTTCATATGACCGTTGGTGTCTATCTGATAATTCTGCACAAAGTAAGACGGACAGCTCACTGGTTCTACTTCCGGAATATCTATTTTCATGTCAGCATATTCCATAGGAAGTTTTTCTTCTATCTGATACTTTTCTGCATGCTCCGGATTCACACGCAGAGGAACCATTTTTTCTTCATCCATATAAATCCATACAGAATTTGCATAAGCCACACAGGCTCCGCTTTCGTCATACATCATAAAATTACGATAACCAAATGCCCGTTTAAAGTCATATGCTTTTGTGGCTATTTTGATTTTTTCTCCATATTTCGGATATCTTTCCACCACGATCTGCCAGGACAGTAACACCCATACCCTTTTCTCTGACGCCAGAAAATCGATTCCATACCCTATGGATTCTGAATGAAATATGGTGCAATCCTGAAAGTAATTTAGAATTGCTTCTAATTTTAGTTTTCCGTCTTTTCCTATTTCACTGTATCTGACACGACTATCAAATTCGTACATTGCTACCTCCTGACATTTTTGCTTCAAAAACCTGATGTTTCTATTTTGCTTCTGTTTGTCCAAAATGTCAAGATGTATAAACGAAATAAGAGAACGGATAACATCCATTCTCTTATCATTAACAGGGCTACAAGGATTCGAACCTTGAAATGCTGGAGTCAGAGTCCAGTGCCTTACCATTTGGCGATAGCCCTTTATTCATTTGCTTTCCCTCAAGCACAAATATGATTATATATGATGTTTTCCAAAAATGCAAGTACTTTTTTCAAATTTTTTTAAATTTTTTTATTTTTTTCGTTTTTTTGAATTTTTCGTATATTTTACGCCGGTAAAAATTGAATCTGCAAACCTTTTATGATATGATGACTAAGATATTTTAGAAGTTTACAACAGAAAGGAAACCGATATGTGGATTGCAGATCAATGGAAAGACTATCAGGTATTAGATACTTCCCGCGGTGAAAAATTAGAACGCTGGGGTGATTACATTTTAGTTCGTCCGGACCCACAGGTCATTTGGGACACAAAACGTGAAAACAAAAACTGGAAAAAGAAGAACGGACATTATCATAGAAGTTCTAAAGGTGGCGGCGAATGGGAATTTTTCGATTTACCAGAGCAGTGGAGCATTCATTATAAGGATTTAACTTTCCAGTTAAAGCCTTTTAGTTTCAAGCACACCGGACTTTTTCCGGAGCAGGCAGTAAACTGGGACTGGTTTTCTGAAAAAATCCGCAAAGCCAACCGTCCGGTGAAAGTATTGAATCTCTTTGCTTATACCGGAGGTGCTACGTTAGCTGCCGCTTCTGCCGGTGCAAGTGTCACTCACGTGGATGCCTCCAAGGGTATGGTTACCTGGGCAAAAGAAAATGCCAAATCTTCCGGTCTGGCAGATGCTCCAATCCGTTGGCTGGTGGATGACTGTGTAAAGTTTGTAGAACGTGAAATTCGCAGAGGCAATAAATACGATGCCATTATTATGGACCCGCCATCTTACGGCAGAGGACCAAAGGGTGAAATCTGGAAAATCGAAGAATCCTTGTATCCTTTTGTGAAACTGTGTACTCAGATTCTTGCGGACAAGCCTTTATTTTTCCTGATTAATTCCTATACCACAGGACTGGCTCCTTCTGTTTTAACATATATTCTGTCCACAGAATTAAAACAATTTGGAGGTCATGTAACTGCAGATGAAATCGGTCTTCCGGTAAAAGACAGCGGACTGGTTCTTCCATGCGGTGCTTCCGGACGTTGGGAAGCGTAAACCACAAGTTTATTTATTGTTTCTATTGGTGTTCCCTATACGGTAATGCCCGACGATATCATTTCGGCTCTCTAAGATATCTTCTTCATAGGTTGCCTGAAATGAATCGTTGTGGTGAATTACATAGGGAACACCATTTTTATTGCGTCGGTCGGATATGACACCAATATGATTCTCAAAGATTACAATATCTCCACCCTGCCATTCTTCTATCTTGGAAATATCCACAGTCAGCGAGCTTGCCGTATGGCTAAAATACACTTTAAGATTTTTCACACGGCGAAAATCAATATTGGCATCCGGTTCTTCTATATTATAATATTTAGGATTTTCAGCAATGTCTTCCTGCACAAGTTCCATCAAATCATATCCTGCTGCCACCATTGCATTTGCAACCACATCGGTACATACTCCATATCCATCATTGGGATAACCTGTATTATAGTATTTGCTTTTATATTTCGGTGTGGTTGCAATATAGTCTAACGTTCCCTGAAGAATGTCGCTCTGGTCATCAAGACCATCTCCATCTTGGTCATTTGCACTCGTTACAGCAGGTATTCTTACGTCATACTTATCTTGTAGTCGTTCTGCTGATGTTCCCTGTATCATACTTATCCCAAAGAAAGCACCAACTCCTGTCAATACAAGAAAGACAATAACCAAAGTAACAATGACTACTCTTTTGTTGCTTGTCATATCACTTTTCCTCTCATTACACAGTTTCGTCTACTTCAATTCCTTTTAAATCTTCTTCTAAAAGAATATTATTTTTCTGCACATTCTTCTGCAAGTCTATATCTGCAGATACTTCAAGAAGTTCCTTCATATCTTTATTCACATTTCCTTCTGAAGTATTATGCAATTCTTCGCTTTTTTCCTTGGCTTCTTTTGCTTCTTGCTTGGCTTCCTCTGTCTTTTGGTCGTATTTTTCCTTCATTTCTTCCGTCAAAGTGCTCTGTTCTTCTTTTAAAGCCTCTTTGATGATTTCATTTGCCTGTTTGGAAGCATCCACCATAGGATGGACTTGCAAAAGTGCCTGTTTCATGCCTTCCACAGCATTTCCATGAGCCTGCGCCAGTCTTTCGGAATCCTCGGCACGCTTTTTCAATTCCTCTAAAGCATCATCATATTCTAACATACGTGTCTTTTGCTCTTCGCTGTCATCTTCGACACCGTAAGCTTCCTTCACCATATCTTTAACTTCCTGTATGGCTTTCATTTCATTCTGTGCGTCCACAGCATCTTGTTTTAATTTTGCTTCTCTCTCCAAATGGGACTTCATTTCCTGATTGTATTCATCATCAGAAAGCATCTGATTTATCTTCAGCTTCATTGCCTGCCGCTCCTTGGCAATCTTTTCCTCTGTAGCGCTGGCATTCAGATTCAACTCTGCCCCATTGATAACCTCTTTGTTCTTCTTTTCCTTTGCATCCTTTTCAGACTTCCCCTGCACTTCCGGCTCAGAATAAGCACGGATACTTATGTTTTCTACTTTCATATCGTTCCCCCATTTCTTTCTATGCAGTGTTTTATAGTGTATCGGCAGGAAAAACGAATATGTGAAGGGGTTTGGAATTTTAGGGGTGCGGTTGGAGGACGCTCATACAATGTCATTTAGATAACATTTAAGTGCTTTTTGCAAAAAACG
>CAYVCL010000115.1:0-5694 GCA_964450185.1 uncultured Lachnospiraceae bacterium
GTATAATAGAAAAGTACAATGGTTCATATGTTATTCAAAATGATAATGAAGAATTTTTCTTTTCAATTATATTTCCAATATAATTGAAGATGCATTTATATATGTAAAAAATTGGTTTATTTGAGAAAAGGAGGTGTGGAAAATATAATTGAAAAATTGGTGGATATAATAATAGGTCAGTTAGAAAAAGAAAAATTATTAAATTTAGAAATGAAACCACAATATATATATGCTCTTATAACTATGATTGAAAGATGGTTGACTGTTGCAACAATAATTTTTATTAGCTTTTTGTGTAAAAAAACCATCCCGACTATTCTTTTTTTAGTTTTTTTTCTTTTGCTGAGAAAGCGTACAGGAGGTTATCATGCAGAAGCGTTTTGGCAATGTTACTTGGGAACAATAACAACCTATGTTGCAATTATTTTTATATGTCCTATATTGATTGCTAATAGAAAGTTTTTGTATGGGCTTGTTATTGGAGCTGCTATTTTAATTTGGATTATCGGAACCATTAATCACCCAAATATAGCAATGGATTATTTAGAGCTACAAGAATCAAAAAAGGCGTCGAGATATTTGCTTGGATTAGAATGTATGGTGTTGTTTTATGCTATTATATTAAACATATCTGGAATTTACATATGTTATATGTCAGTGGCAATTATATTATGTGCCTTACTTTTATGTATAGCAAAATTAATAAAACAGGAGGTAGAGTGATATGAAAAAATTTAAAAAAAGTGCATTGAAGATGGTTGAAAAAATAGTTCGGATCGAAGTGGAAAAAAATTTCTTTGAATGGCCTCCACTTTGTACTGGGATTTACCATCAACCTAAGCGGCCGATTAAAAAACAAAATCGTCAATGTTATAAATTGAAATAGAAAAAAAGATTTATTATAGCAATCCCAAAACAAGTATGATATAATTCAAAACGATAGAAAGTAAGCATAGCGTGCTTTCTATCGTTTTTGGTTTTTAGAAAAGAAACAAAATTATAGATTGGAGCGAGAACATGCTTTTTAATTCCTTTACATTTGCAATCTTTTTGCCGATTGTATTTCTTATTTACTGGGCAATTCCACATAAGTGGAGATGGGTTGTATTGTTTGTTTCCAGTTATTACTTTTATATGAGCTGGAATGTGAAATATGTAGTTTTGATATTATTTACCACATTTATTTCCTATGCCTGTGCTCTGGGACTGGAGCGGGCAGATGGTCCGAAGAAGAAAAAAATCCTGATAGTATCTACCATGATAGCCAGTTTGGGATGCTTGTTCTTCTTTAAATATTTTAATTTTGCCAGCGAAAGCATTGCAAATATTTTAAATCTATTTACATTGCAGATGCATCCGATAACGTTGAATTTATTGCTTCCGGTAGGAATTTCGTTCTACACTTTCCAGACACTGGGCTATGTAATCGATGTGTACCGTGGAGATGTGAAAGCGGAAAAGAATTTTGGAAAATATGCAACCTTTATTGCGTTTTTCCCACAGTTGGTAGCAGGACCGATTGAACGAACCAAAAACTTAATGCCTCAGATACTGGAAGAACATAAGTTTGATTATGAAAAGGCGGCGTCCGGACTCAGATTGATGGCGTGGGGATTCTTTAAGAAAATTGTAATTGCCGATACCCTTGCGGTATCAGTAGATACGGTATATGATTCCTTGAGAATGTATAAGGGCTTTCCACTTCTTGTGGCATCCGTATTATTCTCCATACAGATTTATTGCGATTTTGCAGGATATTCAGACATTGCCATCGGAACTGCAAGATTGTTTGGTATAGATCTTATGAAAAACTTTGACAGCCCATACTTTTCAACTTCCGTAAAGGATTTCTGGGCAAGATGGCATATTTCTCTCTCCACTTGGCTTAGAGATTATATTTACATTCCGCTGGGTGGTAACAGAGTAAGCAAAGGAAGAAATGCATTTAATCTCATGGCAACATTTTTGATTAGTGGTTTGTGGCATGGAGCTAACTGGACCTACGTGGTTTGGGGTGGTATTCATGGTTTGGGTCAGGTGATTGAGAAATTCCTATTTAAAGTGAAAAAGAAATACAAGAATCAGAAGCCGGGTGGAATTAAATGGTGGTTTTCTGTTTTCGTAACCTTTGTATTTGCTACTTTTGCATGGGTATTTTTCCGGGCAGAAACCATAGGAGATGCATTCTATGTATTGCAAAATATGTTTTGCGGAATTACAAATCCTTCCTTGTATGTAAGCCAGATAACTACTTATTTGGGAATGGACAAACTTACTTTACTTGGTATGATAATCAGTGTAGGTATGCTTATGGTATTTGATTATTATTCCTTAACGGTGGATGTGCTTGGAAAATTAAAAGAGAAAAAAAGAACAGTACGCTGGATTGTCTATGTGGCATTTATTCTCTTTTTGATTTTTAATGTTCCTGCAACATCAGGACAGGAATTTATTTATTTCCAGTTTTAAAATTTCTAAGTAAAAATAGAAAGGAAAGGGTAGCGTGAAAAAATTTATAACAAAGGTATTGCTGTTTTTGTGCCTGCTGGCAGTGATTATGGTGCTGGTTACTGTGTTTTTCTTTTGCGAAATATCACCCCAGTATGAAAATGGTTATAATGCGTCTTTATTAGATAAAGTAGAAAAATTAAAAAGCACTGAGGAACCTAAAATTGTATTAATCGGTAATTCCAATGTGTCTTTCGGATTCCAGTCAGAGTTAATTCAGGAAAAATATGGAATGCCGGTGGTAAATATGGGACTGCACGGTGGATTGGATAATGCCTTTCATGAAGAAATGGCGAAAATAAATGTGCAGGAAGGCGATGTTTATGTTATCTGCCACCATACATTTGCAGATGACAGTAAAATCGATGATATCGAACTGGCATGGATTACGTTAGAAAATCATTGGGAGTTGTATTCCTTATTAAATAAAGAAGATATTTCATCTATGATTACCGGTTTTCCAGATTATATGAAAAAAGCAACTGTTCTATGGGGACTTGGCTTGATAAATCAGGAGGCTGCAAAAAATTACAATGCAGAATCGGATGCCTGCTATTCCAGAGATGCATTTAACGAGTATGGAGATAATGTATACCCAAGAGAAGAAGGAAGCTTTACTTTTAAAGAGCAGTCGTTGCCGGAAATCAATGATACTTGTATTGAGCGTTTGAACGAATTAAACAAGTATATTACAGAACGAGGTGCTACTATGGTAGTAGCAGGATATCCTATAGGAAAAGGAGAGTATACTCCAAAAGAAGAAGACTTTGTGGCATTTCAGGAAGAACTTGCCGAAAGACTGGACTGTGAAGTGATATCTGATTATAGAGATTATTTCTTCGATTACAAATATTTTTATAATTCATTTTTGCACCTGACGGACGAAGGAGCAAGATTAAGAACAGAGCAGTTAAATAAAGACTTGGAAAAGGTGCTAGAACCGATAAAATAAATTTCAGTCTTGACAAAAAGAAAAATCGTGTTATAGTTACAGTATAAGAAAAAGAACTTGAAGGAGGAAAAACAAATGTTATTATTAAATGTACGTCATCATTATTATTATTTTCATTAGGAAGCTTATGAATTCGTTCATGGGCTTCCTATTAATGGTGATGCCCATGAATGACGTACAGGAATATTTGTTTTATCTGATTCTAATATTCAAAAAGTCATCAGGGCAGAGCCTTGGTGACTTTTTATTTTTATGACAAAATACCAGAAGAAAAGAGGAAGAAAGATGAAACGAGTATTAATAGCAGGAGGAAGTTACTTTATAGGAAGGGAAATCACCAACGAATTGGTAAAGAACGGATATGAAGTAACCTTGCTCAATAGAGGAAATAATAAAATAAATGGTGTAACTCAGCTTGTATGTGACAGAAACCAGAAAGAAGAAATGGAAGCCGTATTGCAAGGTAAAAAGTTTGACTACCTTGTGGATGTGTCAGGGTTAAACAAAACTCAGGCAGAAATTATCTGTAATGCCATCGATACCACAGAACTGAAGAAAACGATTTTTATCAGTTCCAGTGCTGTGTACGATGTGGAACATTTAAAGGCGCGATTCCGAGAAGATGACCGAATGAAAGCCAATAAATACTGGGGTAATTACGGAACAGACAAAATAGAAGCGGAGCGTACATTTAGAACATGTATGGAAAAGAAACAAATTCCCCTTACTATAATAAGACCGCCATACGTATACGGAGAAAACAACTACGCACAAAGAGAAAGTTTCATATTTGAGCATATTGTGATGAACCGTCCGGTGTTAATTCCAGATACCAACAAAAAGCTGCAGTTTATCTACGCAAAAGATTTAGCAGTAATCGTAAGAAAATTGTTGGAAATGGCATCTGAGAAAACAGAAATTTACAATGTAGGAAATTCTGAATACGTTACTGCAAAAGAGTGGGTACAGATGTGTGCACAGGCGGTAGGAAAAAAAGTAGAACTAGTAACCATTGACTACAGAAAAGCGAACAGAAACGTTCGGGACTTCTTCCCATTCCATGATTATGACAATGTATTAAATGTAGATAAAATCAAAAGTATCTTTCCGGAAGAAACAGATTTTCTTACCGGTTTGCAAAATGCATTTCAGTGGTTTTTACAGGAAAGAGAACATATTATATGGAAGGAAGAGGTTCGAAAGAATGAATCGGAAATCTTAATATTAAGTGAGATATAAGGAAATAAAAGAAACTGCCCGGCTTTTGTCGGGCAGTAAAATTATAATTTTGGGAATGAATTTATTGTATTTCGAATTCCCGAATTTTTTTAGCGATTTTCAGTTCAGAATAAATTTCAGCATATTTTCTAGGAGAAAGTCCTTCTATATAATTGGTAGTGAATTCTTTTTTTAATCCTTTTTTCTTTAAAATATCAACCGCTTTATTGTAAGCGATGGCAGCCTCCGTTTCGGAAGGATAAATCCCAACTAAAAAGTCCCCGTGAATATGTATTTTAGCTTTAAACTGTTCTGTGCCGTCTTTGGCTTCCAGAGAAACTCCCTGATACTTATTTATAATAGTAATATTTCCATAGCGGTAATCAGAAGTGTCCCCATTGATAAAAATATAGTCTTTTCCGGGAACGGCGTAATTCTTAATGCCGTAGCGGGACAAGATATTTACCTGCATACCGTAATCAGCCACAAAAAGATGCCCTTTTCTACGCATAATTTTGTGACTGGAGTAATAGAATAAATCATCCGTGTCAAAAATCAGATAGTCTTTCTTGGAAAAATAGTAATAAAAGTATTTTTGTTTCAGATAAATAGGTGTTTTAAAATACATGCCATTGTCACGGAAATTCACTAAAATTACGTACTTTTCAAAAGATATGGTAAACACATCGGAGTAATCTTTGACAGCACAGGAAGAAGACATGATATTGCTGGCTTCTGCATAGGCAGTATGAGCAGCCCACTCGGTAGGAAAACTTCCAAGGCTGATGTGTTTATTTTGATATGTAAAAGAAGAACGGTAATAAACAGTTCCATCCTTTTTTGTTGCTTTAAAAACTCCTGGTAACATAAAACGCTCCTTATTAATTCAATCTATTTTAGTTTACTATAAGCAGCAAAAAGTTTCTACTATATTTAAAAGAAAAGGGTATAAATTTCTAAAATCGGGCATTTATGAAAAAAAGATGAATAATATTCTTAAAAACTGTAAAAAACTG
>CAYVCL010000116.1:0-5665 GCA_964450185.1 uncultured Lachnospiraceae bacterium
AGCGAAAAAAAGAGGCTTCGCCCCAACGATTTTCAATCGTTAAAGCGACAGCCTCCTTTCGTTTTACAACTTATACTATCTAGGACCAGCCTTTCCACACATCCGGTGCATAGCCCACAGTTGCCTGCTTTCCGTTTCTTACAACTGGAGTTTTTATTACTTGCTGATTGGCTAAAAGCTTTTCTTCTTTTTCGTCCCCTGAAATATATTTCACAAGCGCCAATGCATCTTTATCTTTACAAGCTTCATTTATCATAGCATCAATTCCGCCTACCGCTTGGCATACACTTCGAAATTCGCCCTTGCTGATTTCTTTTTCGCTCATGTCGATGAACTGAAATTTGATTCCTCGTTCTTTGAAATAGCGCTGTGCTTTCTTGGTTTCGTTGCACTTTTTGGTTCCAAATATTTGTATGTTCATTTTGGGTTTGCTCCTTTTTGTATTTTCTTTCTTACAGATGTTCCCATATCCTTTATCTCTTTTACAACCATACCCCGATCACCCTTCTTGCCTTTCTTTCCACACCAAGTTTCGAAGCATACAACATCAATCTCGCAGCATCTTTATCCTTGTCATTAACATATCGTTGGATTACTGTATTAAATACCTCTCCGTCCATAGTATTAACATGTCTTAAACAATCACAGACAACTCGTTCTCTGTCATAAATCTTTATGGTAATTCCGTCAATATTTCCTTCACTAACACCTATATCCAATCTGTTCGCATCGATAAAATGTGGCTTTATCTTAGGGAAATCCAGCTTGAACTTATTTCTTGCCGACTTATTATCCACCGCTATATGCCAGATCCCCGGCACACGGTCTGTATAACCATAATACATTGCTGCTGATACATCACTGATAATCGCCTCCGGAAACAGTGAAGTTATAACTGCTACCTCTGTAAAAGCCTTTTCATCCTGCCACTGGTAATAACCATACTTAATCTTCTCTACGCTTCCTTCTTCTATTAGATTTTGTAGTATCTGATAAGATATCCCCTCTTTCATAAGTTCGCATGTACGCATTATTCCACCATATCGTTCAAATATTGATTCATAATTCTTAGCCATACTCATGTACACCTCCTCCGAACAACTTCATACAATTTCTTAATAGTTTTTGTATTAAGTTCTATTATACACAAACGGAGCAAAAAACAACTTGCTACAAAAAGTTTTTAATTTTTGTAGCAAGTTGTTTACTAAAGAGCAATGAAGACACTCCAACACTTGACTTAAAACCAGAAAAAGGCATATGAAATCGTTATGCTCATACGCCTTTCCTTACCAATGGTTAAATTTCAGCTAAAAAGTACTTACAATTTATAATATCTCGCTCACTTAAAAACATATTTCCCTTTCCCATTTCCCCTCACCGGAATTATCACATCAGCTTCCAATAACTTTTTAATCAATTCTGACGCAGGAGATGCTGTAATTTGCAATAGATTCATAATATCCGCTCTACCAAATATAGTTTCATGCCCAAACGCATCATATAATTTCTTTACTTTACAAATGGTTTTACTTGAACAATTCTTTGCTTTCAGTTTGGAATTCAGTTTCTCACTTTCAATGTCCTGTTTTTCGCTTTCAATGTCCTGTTTTGGGGCTTGAATGTCCTGTTTTTCACTTTCTACAAATTTTCCACTTATGTGCATGGTTCTATTCCGAAGTTCATTTTTCTCGTCCATCAATAGATTTTTCAAGAAAAGCTCCAGAAATTCTGTGGTTTCATGCACACCGTTTTTCAAGTCATTATAGTTTGCACGAACTAATGCATTTCTAAAATACCAAGCATTTTCAGCAAAAATATCATTTGTAGCTTCAAATCCCAAGGTTCTAATATATTTTATAAAGAATACTGCCGTTGTACGTGTATTCCCCTCTGAAAAAACGTGAATTTGCCATAGCTGTGAAATAAACACTGCTAAATGATGAATAATTTCCTCCATGGACAACCCTTTATAGCTAAAGTTTCGTTCCTGGGAAAAATCATACTCTAATGTAGCATATAATTCAGATGCACTTCCGTACATGACAGTCGCACCGTCCAACACCCATGCCTTTTTTGTAATATTATAATCCCTTATCTTACCTGCATGGCTGTATATTCCTGAAAAAAGTTTCTTATGAATTGACAAATATTCTGTAGGGGTAAAACTAAATGCTTTCTCCGAAAGCACTTTTGCAATGCGAACAGACACTTTATCTGCTTCTTCCGTGCGTTCTTCCAGCTCATCACCGGGATTTTCTTCATAATAACTATCCAAAAGTTTTTGTGCCTGCTCAATGGTAATTTCGCCTTCAATATTTTGTATTGCAGTTTCTACTAAATATTTTGACGGTGTAAGACCATCTACGGCCTGCAATCCTATTGCAGTGTGCCACGCATAGCCTCGTTCTCTCTTTCCCGGTTCCGTTTGCTTTATATATTCTTTGAAAGGATCTTTTTCCATAAAAATTCCACCTTATTGAAAAACCGGCAGGAAATAAATTCCTACCGGATATTTAAAGTCAATTTTTAAGCCATTTTATTTATCTAATGACTTCATCGTAGGGATTAGGATTTTCGCCCTTAAATAAGTGCTTATATCTTCTTATATCCCCACTAATGCAAGGCTCATAAGTATCTGTACTTCACGTATCTCCTTATAAGTTTTTATATCTCTGTCGTAAAATGTCGTAAAAGTTGTCGTAAAACCTCTAACAGATTTTAATTTTACCTTCCAATCTTGCAAAGGATTCTTGCTTGCGTTCTTTTGTAGCTTCATTGTAGATATTCATTGTCGTTGAAATATCACTATGCCCCATAATCTCTTGAATTATCTTCAAATCCGTTTCATTCTCACAAAACCTTGTACAAAAGGTATGTCTAAGATTATGTACGCTAAAATGTGGTATCAACACCGGCTGACGATGTTCTTTCTTAGCACGTTCAATCTCTTGCTCATTACAAGCCGTATAAATGCGTTTAATGGCTCTATTTATCGTTTGTGGGTTATGTACATACCCACACCTATTTGTGAACACAAAACCCGAATATCCGTCTATAATCGTTGAATTAAACCCATTCCTCATCTGTTTCTTTTTCTCTTGTAATAATGCTTTGCGTACTGCTTCAAACATGGGTACAATTCTTTTTCCCGATTCTGTCTTAGGTGTTGTAATGTGCATTTCACATTTGCCACTATCCTGCTGCCTGTACACCAAATTATGATTGATTGTTATAATACCTTCTGTAAAATCGCAATCATCCCACGTCAAACCAATCAATTCCCCAACTCTACAACCAGTTCCTAAAAATACTGTCATAAGTGGCAACCAATGATTATAGGTTTTTGATTCTGCTAAGAAGTCAATAAACAATGTTTGCTGTTCTTCTGTTAGTGCGTGTCGTTTTGGCTTCTCCCAATTATGGCTCTTTTTAATTTCAGCCATTACACCATCTGAAGGATTCGTGCGAATATATCCATCTCTAACTGCCATCGTAAATACAGGATGCAAGATAGTATTGATTATTTCCATACTGTTAGGCTTAAACTTCCTTTCAAGTATCAGGCTATTGTAAAATTTCTTTATATCACTATATTTGATACTTCCAATCCGTCTTTTACCGATAACATTACTCACATAATTCTTGTACATATACATATAATTTGTCCTTGTGGATTGCTTTAATTCCTTTGTAGACATATATGTATCAAATAATTCGTTTAATGTAATGCTATTAGCAGTATGTGTACTGATACCATCCTCTAAATCTCGTCTTATCTGCTTTTCCATTTCCCTAAGACTTAATTCACAGCGTTTCCCTTCCGGAACCTTGTCGGTAGCAACCAATTTCCAACTATAAGCACTTCTACGTGTACCATTTACGTCAACATACTTAAATTCATATTTACCATCTTTTCTTTGGCTCTCTCCATTTTGCAAAATTCTATTTTTGCTATCTCTTCTCTTTTCAGACATAATTTAATCTCCTTTCCGAAAAGAGCCATGATATAGTATGTGTCAATCATACCATATCACGCTCTTCATATCTACAAATTTTTAGATTGCTTGTAAAGCATCCATGTACTTCTCAAATAGCTTTCTTTTAATCTGCTTTCTGTTTCCATTCCAAAACCAAAAATCAGCATCCGGATTCTCATTAAGAATTTGTCTTATACTGTTCTCGCCAATCCTAAAATATGCAGCTGCTTCTTCTATGGATAATGAATATTTTTCCCAAATAGGCACAACAACTTCTTTTGCCATAGCAACTACACCTCGCTTTCATCAGCAAGATAATATTTGCTGTTAATGGCTTTCACGTCGGTATTCATCAATGCCACATAAACTTTTGCCGGCATTTTATCCTTTAGTGCTTTTGCTTTACTTACAAGAATGCCCTGTTTAATGTCACAATAAATATCTATCGCACGATTATATGTATCAATATTATTTGCACAAATCCACTCACCACTATCATATACCTTCACCTTATACTTCTTTGTTATCAAGCTCTGTACTATGTTTGTTTTTCCAACCTCTATATTTTCAAAAAAGGTGTTTATGCTATGTGGTACAATCAAACATAAATCCGGATGGTATTGCTTATTGCCATATTGCAAAATATCCTTATCAATGTCCATCTGCTCGCCGGCAACCTCGTAGTAATTGTTATCAAGCCACTCATAATACGCTTTTCTATCCTCTAACCATTCATCACACATATATGTGCCGTAATAACGTGGATTTCTATCTTGATACTCTTTACCACATCTGGCTTTCATATTAGAATATCTGCTACCTTTTTCTTCTTTATTTAATTTTCTGTAATCTGTCATATTAATGATTCTCCTTATGGTATGAATATTTTTGTGACACATTCACACCCACAACCATTACCCATAGTTACAAACATATTAGGTAATTAGCTTTAAGGAAAAACATCTATAAAGCCTTATTTTTCAATGCCTTTCAACATTTTTATAAATTCTGTTTTTGGTAATTAACTACTATTTTTCAATCCTTATTTTGAAAAATACTCAATGATTTTTGCCTTAATATCAGCAACAATAATCTCCAAATCCTCACGACTAAAATATTCAATCGAATGATACTTCTTGAAATTGTATGCTTTATTTTTGGCTTCTTCTTTTGACAATCCAAGCAACATTAACAATTTTTTCATCTGACTACTTGTGAATATATAATCACGTCTTGTCATCAGAAAACTATTGATACTCATAAACTCTCTGTCGTGCTTCTTCTTAGCCAAATCTTCCAAATAGACTTCTGCCATACTCTGATTGAATCTGTCCTGTACTGCTTCAAATTCCTCAACAGCATTGTCTAATCTGTCAAACCAGACTTTTAAAAATTCATGCTCAATGTCACCCTTCATACGAACACTTCTTAATTCAAGTCTGCTATAATATGGGCTTTTATTATTACTTTCATCAGCCTTATCGTAAAATTCGACTTCCCTTAACTGGTTCTTTGTAGCAAGACTTTTGGTTTTACCATTCCAAAAATTCTTTGTGTCGTATGTATTTTTGTCCTTCGTGGAATTGGCAATACAAGCAATCAATAATCTGTTCAACTTCGTATAATTGGTGTAATACGTGTTGTCCATAGTATTAAAACTCATATCAATACGTTTCCACTTAAAA
>CAYVCL010000117.1:0-5311 GCA_964450185.1 uncultured Lachnospiraceae bacterium
CTCTTTAGCCTTCTTATCTGCTTCTTCTTTCGCTTTTGCTTCAAGCTCTTTCACAAGCACGGCTGTTTCATGTCTAACTTCATCTTCAACAGTTTTTAAAAGATATTCTTTTGCTTGTTCGGAGGTTAATCCTGAGATTCTTTCTAATTCCTGTACACGTTTTTCGCTAAGCTCGTCTACTTCTTGCTTCTGCTTCTTCAACGCTTCTTCTTTTGCTGCAAAGCCTGCTTCGCGCTTTTCAATGGCTTCTGCTTTCTTGTCTAAGTTTTCCTCTTTCTGAAGTACGCGACGTTCATATCTCTGTACCTCAGCTCTCCGTTCCTTCGTTTCCTTTTCAACTTCGTTTCTGGCCTTGAGATTTTCTTCCTTAGCTTCCAGCAGTGCTTCACGCTTTTTATTCTCTGCAACCTTTAATGCTTCATCTATTATTTCTCTTGCTTTTTCCTCTGCACTACCGATTTTCGCTT
The DNA here is from genome assembly GCA_964450185.1 of uncultured Lachnospiraceae bacterium. Classification (GTDB taxonomy): domain Bacteria; phylum Bacillota; class Clostridia; order Lachnospirales; family Lachnospiraceae; genus RUG11237. The sequence continues at coordinate 468 of CAYVCL010000117.1, forward strand.
CCACTGTTTTCTTGCGGATTTGCACGGTAACCAGATAAGTAATAGGTATAGTTATTAGCAAAGTAATAACAACTGCAATAACGTAATATAGCACAGGAGCACCTCCTTATTTAATTTTCATTGCACAAAAATACAACACTTAAATTTTATACTTTTTTCGTACTTGTGTCAAGTGATTTCACGAATGTCTTAGCGTTCTTCCAACTCAGAAAATGCCCTGTCAATTTCTGAATATGCAAAGCCTTTTCGCATCAATGACATCTGTAGTTTCTTTTTGGCGGTATCATCCAACAACCATGGGGTTTTACTTTTCTTTAGAATCAATGCCTTAATGGTTTCTCCTTCACCATCCTCCATCTCTTCCAATACCTGACATAGAATTTCATTGGAAATCCCCTTGGCATACAGCTCCATTTTTAACTGTTTCAAGCTTTTATTTTTGCGTCTGTATTCTATGTATCTTCTTGCATAGGACACATCATCTATATAGCCATAAGACTTTACATACGCAATAGCATCCTCCACTGCCTCTATTGGATATCGGTTTTCTATCAGTTTATCTCTCAACTGCTGTTCCGTCTTATCCCGCTTTTCCAAAATATGCATAGCTCTTTTTTTCGCACGTTTTCCCACAATCTCGTATAGGATTCTGTTATGTAATTCTTCCTCTAATTCCATACCTTTTACAAGATTGCAGGATTTTATCTCACTTTTGTACAATTCAAATGCCGGTTCATCGTTTAAGTATACTTTATATTTCTTATTCTCACCGGCTTCTATGGCAGTTATAATCATTATTCTTCTGATTCCTTAGTATCTTCCACCTGTGAAGCAGTTTCTTCCTGTTCTTGTGCTCCTTCTCCATTTAAGCAGAAATGACTTCTTACTTTGCCTTCTACATCAGTCATAATTTCCGGATTTTCTTTTAAGAAATTCTTGGCATTTTCTCTACCCTGTCCAATCTTGTTGCCATCGTAAGCATACCATGCACCACTTTTCTGGATAACACCGATTTCTGCTGCCAAATCCAGAATATCTCCGGCAACTGAAATACCTTCGCCGAACATAATATCAAATTCTGCTTCTTTGAATGGAGGTGCAATCTTATTCTTTACTACCTTAATTCTTGTTCGGTTACCTACCACTTCTCCGCCCTGTTTGATGGCTTCGATTCTTCTTACATCAAGACGAATGGAAGAATAGAACTTCAAAGCACGACCACCGGTAGTTGTTTCCGGATTACCGAACATAATACCAACCTTTTCACGAAGCTGGTTGATAAAGATTACAATACAGTTGGACTTACTGATAACTGCTGTTAACTTACGCAGTGCCTGTGACATTAATCGAGCCTGTAAACCTACGTGGGCATCTCCCATATCTCCATCAATTTCTGCCTTTGGTACCAACGCTGCTACAGAGTCTACGATAACAATATCTACCGCTCCGGAGCGCACCATAGTTTCTGTAATTTCCAATGCCTGTTCCCCATTATCCGGCTGTGAAATATACAGATTATCGATATCTACTCCGATTTTCTTTGCGTATGCAGGGTCTAATGCATGTTCTGCATCGATAAATCCTGCGATTCCACCCTGTTTCTGTACTTCTGCTACCATATGTAAAGATACGGTAGTCTTACCACTGGATTCCGGTCCATAGACTTCCACAATACGTCCCTTTGGTATTCCACCCATACCCAAAGCAATATCAAGGCTTAAAGAACCTGTTGGAACGGTTTCCACCTGCATGTTATTGCTAGTATCCCCAAGTTTCATTACGGAACCTTTTCCAAACTGTCTTTCTATCTGTGCCAGCGCGGCATCTAATGCTTTCATTTTATCGTCTTTACTCATATCTATATCTCCTTTTCTCAAACATTTGTTCGTTTTTATATGTTTCATATTACCCCATAACTTACCCCTTGTCAAGTAGGTTCTTTTTCTAAAACATAATTTGATTTTATACTGGAAATAAGGCGAAACGCCTGATGTGTGTACTCTTATTTTAATATAATTTTTCTGTATCTGCAAGAATTTTTTCTTGAAACAAGCCACCTATAGAAAAAGAACAGGCAGCAATTGCCACCTGTTCTTTTCTTCCTCTAAAGGCACTTTATGTAATCTTTTTATGATAAAATTTTGCTTGTATTCACAATTAAATAATCGCTTCCGGAAGTACGTTACATACTTTATCGTTAATGAAAATATTTACGCGATCGTCCGGCTCCATAATGGTTTCTCTAATATAAACTAATTTGTCGCCGTCATAATACTGTATCATCTTTTCAATTTCATAGAATGGGTCAGTTACACCTAACAGCAATACCACATCTGCCTGTGAAACAGCATTTACCACTTCTGTCATAACATCGTTTGGTACCATTTCTCCCGGCAGTACGATTTTAGGTCGTACAACGCTGTTACAATCTTCACATCTTGGCACCTTATCTGCCTGTTTCACATATTCAATGGAATACTGTCTTTTACACTTTGGACACTCATTATGATAAATATTTCCAAGGTGCTCTAATACTCTGTGGCATCCTGCCTTCTGTGGAATACCATGTACGTCCTTGGTAATAATACTTCTGATTTTTCCTCTGCGCTCTAACTCAGCCAACGCATAATAACCGGCACTTGGTTCTTTTTCACAAATTACTTCATTTCTATAAAATTCAAAAAACTGTTCCGGTCTTGTATTATAACATCTGGAAGAATATAATTCCGGTGTAGATGCACCGTATTTCATCTCAATATCATAAAAAACATCATCGCTTTCCAAATCTGTATATCCGCTGGCACTAACCATATCGGCACCACAAATAGCAACAATGCTATTGGCATCTCTGATAATACGGCTTAACTGCTGGATACTCTCATTACTCTTACCCATATTTAACTCATTCCTCTTTTATTTTTTGTCACTTTTCTCTTAAGCAACCTCTTTATTTTGACATCATCGAGAAACTTTGTCAACACTTTCTGTCATAACCAGCTATTTTTTTCCATTTTGCAACATTTTTAGTGGTATTTTCTATTAAATTCCCACAATTTGATAAGGAAAAATCGTTTGGTATTCTTTGGCATCTACCTGAAGTGAAACCACTCTGGAGCACACGTTAAAGAATTCTCTAATGTTTTCCTCTGTAACCACATCTTTTGTTTTTCCTGCCACCTGTTTATTGCCATATCCCAACATTAATGTAGTATCTGATATCTTCAAAGCATGGTTTGGAAAATGAGTGTTTATCAAACAACTGGTTTTAAATTCTTCTGCCACTTTCTCGATGGTATTCATAATCTGAAGCTGATTTTTCATATCCAGATTGGACTCCGGCTCATCTAAAATCATTAATTCCGGTTCTGAAATTAATGCCCTTGCCATCATAACCATCTGCAATTCACCGCCACTCAGCTCATCACAATATTTTTCTGTCAGTTTGGAAACTCCAAGCATATCTAAAATATGTATGGCTTTGTCATAATCTTCTGCTTTTGGCATAGAAAAAAAGTTCTGCTTGGCATTGAGTCCCATCATAACAGCATCCACTACACGATAAGAGAACACACTTTGCTTCGCCTGAGGCACATAACTGGTTTTCTGCCAGAACGCCTTATCTGAATAAGAAGATAACGGTTTTCCATCCATATAATTTTCACCACTGTGCCACTTTAAAAATCCCATAATGCACTTTAATAGTGTAGTTTTTCCTACACCGTTGGGACCAAGAATTGTCATAATTGTATTATCACGAATTTCAAAATTAATATCTTTTAATATAGGTTCTTTTTCATATCCGAAATTCCCATTTCTGACTTCTAATTTCATGTTATACCAAGCCTTTCTATTTTTTCATTACCCTTTTTGCCCCATAGTTCTTCTAAGCATATAGGCAAAAAAAGGCGCACCGATAATTGCTGTTAAAATTGACAGTGGAAGCTCCGCTGCCGTCATGGTTCTGGCGATTCCATCCACCAAAAGCAGATACACTGCCCCAAGAATGGTACATGCCGGAATCAAGCCTCTGTGATCGTTTCCGATACAAAATCGTCCTATGTGTGGTATCACAAGTCCAATCCACCCAATAATTCCACACAAAGACACCGATACTGCGGTCATCAACGTGGACACTATAATAATTACGATTCTTAAACGTTCCACATTTACCCCCAATGAACGGGCTTCTTCTTCCTCTAAGGACAATAAATTCATCTTCCATCGAAGTACAAACAACACTATAATACACGGAATTATCGTAACCGCTGCAATGGTTACCTTCTGGTAAGAAGCGGAAGCTAAACTTCCCATCAGCCAGACTACAATAGCCGGCAGCTTATCTTGTGGGTCTGCCACGTATTTAATCAGTGAAACCAATGCCTCAAACAAAGCACTGACAATCACTCCTGACAATACCAACATAAAAAGTTCTGTCTTTTTCTGCACTCTTGAGATAAGTAACACCATTCCCACGGCTATAATTCCAAATACCAATGCTTGCCCCTGAACTACAAAAGCACTGGCGGAAAACAAGATTCCCAAAGCCGCTCCAAATCCGGCACCGGCAGAAACGCCCAAAATGTCCGGACTCACCAGCGGATTTCCAAACAAACACTGATATGCGGCGCCGGAACAAGCCAATCCGGCGCCTATAATAATACTGAGTAAAATTCTTGGCAAGCGCACCTGCATTACCACATTAGAGCGAATTGTATCGATTTCTCCATTAGAACCGGTAATGTGGGAAATAATAATTTCTACCACTTCCTTCGGTGTAATAGAGTATCTTCCAATGCACATGGAAAAGAAAAATGCAATCACCAGTAAAATTATCATAATAAAGA
>CAYVCL010000118.1:0-4990 GCA_964450185.1 uncultured Lachnospiraceae bacterium
ACAGTACAAAGTTGCTGAAGGAGATACTATCAAAGTTGAAAAATTAGGTTTAGCTGCTGGCGAAACTGTTAAATTTGATCAGGTACTTGCAGTTAGCAACGATAAGCTTGTAGTTGGAAACCCAACAGTTGCTGGAGCAACAGTTGAAGCTTCTGTAGTAGGCGAAGGCAAAGGTAAAAAAGTCATCGTTTACAAATACAAGAGAAAATCTGGCTATCACAAAAAGCAGGGTCATAGACAAGCATACACAGAAGTTAAAATCGAAAAGATTAACGCTTAATTTTGTATGTAAACAGGAATTATGATTAAAATAACAATTTACAAGAACCAGGAAGAAGAATATGTAGGATTCCAATGTAAGGGACATGCCGGCTACGATGAAAGTGGTCAGGACATTGTTTGTGCAGCAGTATCCATTCTTGTACTGAATACGGTAAATTCCATTGAGAAATTTACATACGATAAGTTCAAGTGTGAGGCAGAGGATGAAACCGGTTTTATTGACTTTATGTTTCATTCCGAGCCGAGTTCAGAAGCAACCTTGCTTGTGGATTCTATGATTTTCGGTCTGGAATCTATACGTGATGTCTTCAACCAAGAAGAAGACTATGTATCAATATCATTTAAGGAGGTGTAATTAAAATGTTAAATATGAACCTTCAGTTTTTTGCTCATAAAAAAGGTGTTGGTTCTACTAAGAACGGTAGAGATTCTGAATCCAAGAGATTAGGAGCAAAAAGAGCAGACGGACAGTTCGTTAAAGCTGGAAACATTCTTTACAGACAGCGTGGAACAAAGATTCATCCAGGTACTAACGTAGGTATCGGTGGAGATGATACATTATTTGCATTAGTAGATGGTGTTCTTCGTTTCGAAAGAAAAGGTAGAGATAAGAAACAGGCTTCTGTATATCCAGTAGCAAATGAAAAATAATCCTTAGGGATTTGTAAGAGCTTCAAACGTTTGTTTGAAGCTCTTTGTGATATATGTACAGGTGTTGTACTTGTGATAAAGAGTAACAAAAAGATTTTATGAATTGATTAGACGGAGGTTAATTATGTTTGCGGATCATGCCAAAATTTATATACGTTCCGGAAAAGGCGGTGACGGTCATGTAAGTTTCAGACGTGAAAAATATGTTCCTAATGGAGGACCGGATGGCGGTGACGGTGGCCATGGCGGAGATGTTATATTTATAGTAGATGAAGGCTTGAATACCCTTTCAGATTTCCGTCATATTCGTAAATACTGTGCCGGAGATGGGGCAGTAGGAGGCAAGAGAAATTGTCGTGGTAAAGACGGAGCGGATATTTATATTAAAGTGCCATTAGGAACCGTTATTAAGGAGTTAGAAAGCGACAAAGTTATCAAGGATATGTCTGATGCCAAGGAAGAATTCCGTATTTTAAGAGGTGGAAAAGGTGGTCTTGGAAATCAGCATTTTGCCACATCTACCATGCAGGCACCAAAATATGCTCAGCCTGGACAACCGGCAAAAGAACTTAACTTAAAGTTAGAGTTAAAGGTGATTGCAGATGTTGGACTGATTGGTTTTCCAAATGTAGGAAAATCCACTTTATTATCCAGAGTTACCAATGCCAGACCAAAGATTGCAAACTATCACTTTACAACCATTCATCCAAATCTTGGTGTGGTGGATTTAGATGATGCCAAAGGATTTGTAATCGCGGATATTCCGGGATTAATTGAAGGTGCTTCCGAGGGCGTAGGCTTAGGACATGAGTTTTTACGTCATATCGAACGTACCGGAGTAATGATTCATCTGGTGGATGCAGCTTCCACAGAAGGACGTGACCCAATCGAAGATATTTATGCCATTAACAAGGAATTGGAAAATTATAACGAAGAATTGGCAAAACGTCCACAGATTATTGCAGCCAATAAAATTGACTGTATTTACGTAGAAGAAGGGGAAGAAAGCCCAATCGATAAAATTCGTAAGGAATTTGAACCTCAGGGTATGAAAGTGTTCCCTATTTCTGCAGTTTCTGGAGAAGGCTTAAAAGAATTGCTCTATTATGTAAGCTCTATGTTGGAAGAAAATCAGGTAGAGCCGATTGTATTTGAGCAGGAATACTTCCCAGAACTGGAAATGACAGAAGAAATCAACGGAGATGGTTACACAGTAGAGCAGGATCCGGAAGATGAAACAGTATTTGTGGTGGAAGGACCTAAGATTGAAAAGATGTTAGGATACACTAACTTGGATTCTGAAAAGGGATTTGCTTTCTTCCAAAAATTCTTAAAAGAACAAGGAATTTTGGACAAGCTGGAAGTAGCAGGCATTTCCGAAGGAGATACTGTTCGTATGTATGCTTTGGAATTTGATTATTACCGCTAGGAGGAAGAAAAATGACAAGTAAACAACGTGCTTATTTAAAAAGCCTTGCAAATAATATGGAACCAATTTTTCAGGTTGGAAAATCCAGTCTTACACCGGAACTTACTCAGGGAATTTCCGAGGCTTTAACAGCAAGAGAATTAATAAAAGTAGCTGTTTTAAAAAATTGTTTTGATGATCCAAAGGAAATTGCTTCCATTATTGCAGAACGTACACGTTCAGAAGTAGTTCAGGTTATTGGAAAGAAAATAATTTTATATAAAGAAGGAAAAGATAATAAAAAGAAAATTAACCTTCCTATGTAAAATTAGGTGATTCAATGAAGCTGAGGAGTATGTTATGAAGGCAATGAAAAAAGTAGGTATACTTGGTGGAACTTTTAATCCTGTTCATATTGGGCATTTGATACTGGCAGAAACAGCATATGAAACCTTTGACTTAGATTATGTGTTGTTAATGCCAAATGGAAACCCACCTCATAAGAACATAAAGTCGGAGGATGGAAGTATTCACCGGATGAATATGTTAAAGCTGGCGGTGGAGGATAACCCTCATTTGCATTTGTCCTCCTTTGAATTGGACAGGAAAGAAGTTGTTTATACCTATAAAACGCTGGAATTATTAAAAGAGGAACATCCGGATACAAAATTTTATTTTATTCTCGGAGCAGATTCTTTGTTTGATTTGAAAAAGTGGCAAAAGCCGGATATCATATGTAAGAATGCAACCCTTTTAGCCGCAGTCCGCGACGAACTGGGAAAAGAGAGAGTGAAACAGCAAATTGCCTTACTTAAGCAGGAATTTCACGCAGAAATCCATTTAATGGATACTCCGAATCTTTCTTTTTCTTCCCATAACATACGGGAAAGAATTAAAAATGGTAAGACAGTAACATACTATATTCCAAAAGCAGTTGAGAACTATATTTGTGAGAATAATTTGTATTTATCATAAAAGGAGCGAGAGTTATGGCGAAAGATGAGGTTTTCCCGAGCTATCAGAAAAAATTGAAAAAGGAATTGGATGCAGACCGTTATGAACATACCATTGGAGTGGCGTATACGGCAGCAGCCCTTGCCATGCGTTATGGTGGCAATATCCAGCAGGCGCAAGTAGCAGGATTATTGCATGATTGTGCAAAATGTATTCCGAACCAGAAGAAAATTGCACTGTGTCAGAAATATAACATTAAAATGACAGACATAGAACTGAAAAATCCGTTCTTACTGCATGCCAAGCTGGGAGCTTTCCTTGCCATGCATAAATATGGAATTACAGACAAAGAAATTACCAGTGCTATTTTAAATCACACCACAGGGAAACCAAATATGTCCTTGTTGGACAAAATTATTTTTGTAGCTGATTATATTGAACCTCAGCGTAAAAAGCAGCCAAATCTCGCTGAAATTCGAAAGCTTGCATTTATAGATTTGGATAGAGCATTACTTCAGATTCTGGAAGATACGTTAGCGTTTCTGTCCGCTTCTGCAGATAGTATCGATCCAATGACAGAGAAAACATATCGTTATTACAAAGATTTATTAGATAAGAAACAGGATGCCTAAAAGGAGGTAATTATGGAACACAATTCAAAAGAAATGACAAAACTTGCTATTATGGCTTTGGAAGATAAGAAAGCAGAAGATATTCGTGTAATTGACATTAGCGAAGTATCTGTTCTGGCAGATTATTTTATCATTGCAGATGGAAATAACCGTAATCAGGTGCAGGCAATGATTGACAATGTGGAAGAAACATTGGGAAAAGCAGGATACACTCCAAAGCAGATTGAAGGTTACCAGAATGCAAACTGGGTACTGATGGATTATTCTGATATCATTGTACATGTGTTTGATAAGGAGAACAGATTGTTCTATGATTTAGAACGAATCTGGAGAGATGGAAAAACAGTTTCTGTGGATGAATTTAAGAATTAATTTAAAGTCAAATAGGAAAAGGTTTACATAATAAAATTATGTAAACCTTTTTGCTATTTCATCAAACGGAATACACCAAATACTTTTCCGATAATTTCTAAATTATCTACAATAATTGGTTCCATAGTATCGTTTTCCGGCTGTAAACGGTAATGATTTTCTTCTTTGTAGAAAGTTTTTACTGTGGCAGAATCGTCGATTAAAGCAACCACAATATCTCCGTTGGATACATCTGTAGTTTTCTGCACCATAATCTTATCGCCGTCCATAATGCCGGCGTTAATCATACTCTCTCCCTTAACATTTAACATGAAAGATTCTGCATTAGGCATAAATTCTGCCGGGATAGGGAAGTAGCTTTCGATATTTTCCACAGCAAGAATTGGCTGTCCTGCAGCAACTCTGCCTACGATTGGAACATTTACAACTTCACGTCTTACCAAATTAAAATTGTCATCTAAGATTTCAATAGCTCTTGGCTTGGTAGGGTCCCTGCGAATATAGCCGTTCTTTTCCAATGTTTCAAGATGTGCATGAACAGAAGAAGTAGAGCGTAAATTTACCGCTTCACAAATGTCGCGAACTGATGGTGGATAGCCCTTGTTTAAAATTTCATTTTTAATATATTCTAATATTTCAGATTGTTTCTTTGTTATTTTTCCATAAGCCATAACAAATACCTCCTTTATAT
>CAYVCL010000119.1:0-4987 GCA_964450185.1 uncultured Lachnospiraceae bacterium
CCCTGATACAGTTCGAAAGTTCCCGGGCTCTCATCACATCCTGCAAACAGGCTTCCCATCATACATACGTTGCCGCCGGCTGCGATTGCTTTTGTGATATCGCCGGAATACTTGATACCGCCGTCTGCAATAATCGGGATATCGTACTCTTTTGCTACCTCGTAGCAATCCATGATCGCACTGATCTGCGGAACACCAATACCTGCTACTACACGAGTGGTACAGATAGAACCAGGTCCGATACCAACTTTAACTGCATCTACACCAGCTTCGATAAGAGCCTTTGCAGCATCACCTGTTGCAACGTTTCCTGCAATTACCTGTAAATCCGGATATTTTTCTTTAATCATTTTTACACAGTTAATAACATTTAAAGAATGTCCATGAGCAGAATCCAATACGATTACGTCTACTCTTGCTTCTACCAAGGCTGCTACTCTTTCCAATACATTTGCGGTAATTCCCACTGCAGCACCACAAAGCAGTCTTCCCTGCGCATCTTTTGCTGCTAAAGGATATTTAATCTGTTTTTCGATATCCTTGATGGTAATTAAGCCCTTAAGATTGAAATCCTTGTCTACAATTGGAAGTTTTTCTTTTCTGGAAGCTGCAAGAATTTTCTTTGCATCTTCTAATGTAATTCCTTCCTGTGCTGTAACAAGACCTTCGGAAGTCATGGATTCTTTAATCTTCTTGGAGAAGTCTGTTTCAAATTTAAGATCACGGTTTGTAATAATACCAACTAACTTCTTGCCTTCTGTAATAGGTACGCCGGAGATTCTGAATTTTGCCATTAAGTTGTTGGCATCTTCCAAAGTATGGTCCGGAGATAAGTAAAACGGATCTGTAATAACACCATTTTCTGAACGTTTTACTTTATCGACTTCTTCTGCCTGTGCTTCGATTGACATATTCTTGTGAATAATACCAATTCCACCCTGTCTAGCCATAGCAATCGCCATTCTGTACTCTGTTACTGTGTCCATGCCTGCGCTCATCATAGGAATATTAAGCTTAATTTTCTTTGTGAGCTGTGTAGATAAATCTACCTGATTTGGAATAACCTCTGAATAACCTGGTACTAAAAGTACGTCATCAAATGTAATGCCTTCACCGATAATTTTACCCATTCTAAAGTCCTCGCTTTCTTTATACACTTATTTTAATCCGAGCTTCTTAAAACGCAAAAAGTTACTTTCTTCTTGATATTGACTTAGTTTATCAGACTTTTTTCAAGCTGTCAACCAAGATTTTTGCATATTTCAACATATTTTTGCAAGTTGTCTATTTTGTATAACTCTTACGCCTTAAACACCTTTCTTGGTGCCACATTGTACATAGCGTTTACGATTTCTTCGTTCAGCTCCATCAACACTCGGTACTGAATTTCTTTTCCGTGAAAAATAACAGTGTAGCTTGGTTTTCCTGAACGGCTGGTAAAATCAAGCTTTTTCAATGATTTATTTTTGTATTCATTTAATTTTTCTGAGTTGGTAGGTGCAACTAACTCCACCTTTTCCATCGGCATGGTTATGGATGCTTTTCTTTTCTGTCTGTTAATTATTTTATCCACACTCAGTTCACCGCTTAAGTACAGATATTCATACTCCAAATCTGTTTTTCCTCTTACCAGATAGAAAATAAATCCAAAGATAACAGCTCCAAACAAACTGATTGGGTTTCCAAACAATGTCATTACAAAGCATGCCCCTGTCAATCCAAGCAATAATGCTTTCACCACAACCAACGCAAAAGCCGGTTTACGTCTAATTAGCAATTCTGTATAAGATTCGCTCATCTTCTTTCCTCCTAAAATGATTTCTCTGTTGTTTTTCAAAACACATAATCTGATTATACCAAACCTGAAAAATATTTAAAGTGTTTTTTTATTTGTTTATGACTTTTCATATTTTTTTTATTTTTTCCTAAATGAGATATGGTATACTTATCTGCGTAGCTTATTTTAACGAATTTGCTTACGAATACATTTATCAGGAGGAAGATAATGAAGGATAAAGATACACAACATTCAAAAATCTGCTTTCGAAAGCTCTCCAAAGCAGGAAAACTGGAATACATTTGGGATTATTACAAATTCCATATAGCGGCTATTCTTTTGCTGTTAGCCTTGACAATCGGAAGTATTCTTATCTGGCAGCAAAAATCAAAACCTTTTCTTCTCAACGGCTATCTGCTCAATACCGACTGGGGAGATGAACAGGCACAGGAACTTTTAGAAGAATATGCATCCTTTGGTTCTTATGACTTAGAAAATTACAATGCTTATTTTAACAGTTCTGTTTTTATCGACTCTGCCATTAAGGACCAGATGAGTACGGTGGCATATACCAAGGTAATGAGTGATTTAGATATTAAGAAAACAGATTTCTATTTCTGTAATCAGGAAATGTTTGACTATTTTGGCAAACGGGAAACTTTTTTAAATTTGGAAGCTGCCATGCCAACGGATTTGTATGAACGTTTTCAGAATCAATTCGTTACTGCAACTATTTATGACGAAACTGGAAATGCAACTTCCAGTTATATAGCCGGTATTGATATCAGTGATTCTCCGATTCTTGCAAAGCTGCAGCAAGAGAGAAAGATTTACGCAGATGGGACTGTTTATTTTACGGTACCATATAATTCTGAGCGTCTGGATGAAGTTTGGAAATTTTTAGAGTTTTTATATTCAGAATAAAAGGTATCCCCAAAGTCATTTTCATGACTTCGGGGATACCCTTTTTTACATGTAACTGTGTTATTACATCATACCCATTCCTGGTGCTCCTGCTGGCATTGCAGGTGCTTCTTCTTTGATGTTTGCTACAACAGATTCTGTTGTAAGTAATGTAGATGCTACACTTGTAGCGTTCTGTAATGCACTTCTTGTAACCTTAGCAGGATCAAGAATTCCAGCTTCTACCATGTTTACATATTCTTCATGTAAAGCATCGAATCCCATTCCTGGTTCTAATTCTTTTACTTTGCTGATAATTACAGAGCCTTCTAAACCTGCATTTGCTGCAATGTGATATAATGGAGCTTCTAATGCTTTTAAGATAAGTTTTGCACCTGTCTTTTCATCCCCATCTAATGTTTCTACTAATTTAGCTACTTCTTTGGAAGCGTGGATGTATGCAGAACCACCACCTGCGATGATACCTTCTTCTACTGCTGCTTTTGTAGCTGCCAAAGCATCTTCCATACGAAGTTTTGCTTCTTTCATTTCTGTTTCTGTTGCTGCACCAACACGGATTACTGCAACACCACCTGCCATCTTAGCAAGTCTTTCCTGTAATTTTTCTCTATCGAAATCAGAAGTTGTTTCTTCTAACTGAGCCTTAATCTGTCCAACACGTCCTGCGATTTCTTCTTTAGAACCTTCACCATCTACGATGATTGTTGTTTCTTTCTGAACTTTTACAGATTTTGCACGTCCTAACATATCTAAAGTAGCTTCTTTTAAGTCCATACCAAGTTCATCAGAGATTACCTGACCACCTGTAAGAATTGCGATATCTTTTAACATTTCTTTTCTTCTGTCGCCGTATCCAGGAGCTTTCACAGCTACTACATTGAATGTTCCTCTTAATTTGTTTACGATTAATGTAGTTAATGCTTCTCCTTCTACATCTTCTGCGATGATAAGAAGTTTTGCACCAGACTGTACAATCTGTTCTAATAATGGAAGGATTTCCTGAATGTTAGAAATCTTCTTGTCTGTGATTAAGATGTATGGATTTTCTAATACTGCTTCCATTTTTTCCATATCTGTTGCCATGTAAGCTGAGATATATCCTCTATCGAACTGCATACCTTCTACTAAATCAAGTTCTGTCTGCATTGTCTTAGATTCTTCGATTGTAATAACACCATCTTTGGAAACTTTCTCCATAGCATCTGCTACCATGTTTCCAACTTCTTCATCTGCTGCAGAGATTGCTGCTACTTTTGCGATGTGGTTTTTGCCCTGTACCGGAGCAGCCATGTTCTGGATAGCTTCTACTGCTGCTGTAGTTGCTTTCTTCATACCTTTTCTTAAGATAATTGGATTTGCTCCTGCTGCTAAGTTCTTCATTCCTTCGTTTACCATTGCCTGTGCAAGAACTGTAGCTGTTGTAGTACCATCACCTGCAACATCATTTGTCTTTGTTGCAACTTCTTTTACTAACTGTGCTCCCATGTTTTCGAAAGCATCTTCTAATTCTACTTCTTTTGCAATAGTAACACCATCGTTTGTAATCATTGGCGCTCCAAAAGAACGGTCAAGTACTACGTTTCTTCCTTTTGGTCCAATTGTTACTCTTACTGTGTTTGCTAATTTATTTACGCCTGCTTCTAATGCTGCTCTGGCTTCTGCTCCGTATTTGATTTCCTTTGCCATCTTTTATTCCTCCTGATTTCTATATTTATATCATTAATCTTCTACAATTGCTACGATGTCGTTCTGTCTTACTACAATGTATTCATCTTCGCCAAGTTTTACTTCTGTTCCTGCATATTTAGAGTAAATTACTTTATCTCCAACCTTTACCTGCATTGTAACTTCTTTCCCGTCTACAACGCCGCCTGGTCCAACTGCAATTACTTCAGCCTGCTGTGGTTTTTCTTTGGACTGTCCTGGTAAAACGATTCCTGATTTTGTTGTTTCCTCTGCTTCTAACTGTTTCAAAACTACTTTGTCGCCTAATGGTTTTAATGTCATGTTGTTTTCCTCCTTTTATATCTATGACTTATTATCTCTTCTGTTTTATTTATTAGCACTCGTTTTGGTTGAGTGCTAACCGATAGTCATATATTAACACTTTACACTTAATCTGCAATTCCATTTACAAGGGTTTATTCCCATTTATTCAGAATTATTTCTATTTAACTCGTTTTTTCTCTATTTTTCTCACTTTTAATGTTTTTTGTTGATTTCATACATTTTTTAGAAACGCTTTACTTTTTTTATATTTCTTCCTATTATATGTAAATTTTATAT
>CAYVCL010000120.1:0-4757 GCA_964450185.1 uncultured Lachnospiraceae bacterium
TCACAGGTCAGTAACTTGTGAGGTTTTTTGATGTTTTCAGGGTAGGGAAATCGCACTAAAGTAAATAGGCGTAAAAATAAATCTAAAAAATTTGAAATTAGGACTTGCAAATTATAAAAATTGTGTTACAATGAAATCACTAAATCAAAGGCGATTTGGTACCAAGTGGTATCGAATCGTCTTTTTTTATGTCTTTATTTAAAAGCGCTTGGGACATAATAAAAGAAATAAAATGGAATGAGAGGTCTATTATATGAATATTAATAGTGGCGATTGTGCTTTTATTATCTTTTCGGCAGCGCTGGTGTTTTTAATGACACCGGGACTTGCATTCTTCTATGCAGGTATGGTAAGACGTAAAAACTGTTTAAACACCTTGTTATCATGTTTCTTTATTTGTGGTCTGGCATCCATTATGTGGATTGTATGCGGTTATTCTCTGTCATTTGGCACAGACCATGGCGGCATCGTTGGCGGACTTAATCACTTATTCTTTCAGGGTGTAGGTATGGAACCTAACGCAGCTTATTCCGGAACAATTCCGGAAACATTGTTTGCAGCATTTCAGATGATGTTCTCCATCATAACACCGGCATTGATTTGCGGTGCATTGGCAGAAAGAATGAAGTTTTCAAGATTATTCATTTTTATTGCGGTATGGTTATTGATTGTATATTATCCATTAGCACATATGGTATGGGGCGATGGTGGTTTCTTAAAAGAAATTGGTTCCCTGGATTTTGCAGGAGGAAATGTAGTACATATCAGTTCTGGTGTAACCGGTTTAGTAGCATGTATCCTTCTTGGAAAGCGTAGAGGTTACGGAATGGTATCTTACAAGCCACACAATATTCCATTCGTTGTTTTAGGAGCAGGACTTCTTTGGTTTGGATGGTTTGGTTTCAACGGAGGAAGTGCTTTGGCAGCAAACGGTTTGGCAGTACATGCATTACTTACAACAAATACATCCGCAGCAGCAGCGATGTTATCCTGGATGCTGATTGAAAAATTAGTATTTAAAAAGGTAACTTTATTGGGCGCAGCTACTGGGGCAGTGGTTGGTCTGGTTGCCATTACACCGGGTGCGGGATTCGTACCACTTTGGTCATCAATTATCATTGGTGCTTTGGTAAGTCCGATTTGCTTCTTCTTCATGTCAAAAGTAAAAGAAAAATTTGGCTATGATGATGCGTTGGATGCATTCGGATGCCACGGCATCGGCGGTGTCTGGGGCGGTATTGCTACCGGAATTTTCGCACAGAAATCCATTAACCCGGATGTGGTAAGATGGGACGGACTTATCTTTGGTGAAACAAAGTTGTTCCTTGTTCAGGTAGAAAGTATTGTAATCACTGCAGTTATCGCAGTTGTTGCAACCTTTGTAATTATAAAAGTTATGAAACTGTTTGGAGATATCAGAGTATCTCAGGAAGCAGAAGCATTAGGATTAGACTTATCAGAAAGCAACGAATCTGCATATCCTGCATTTAATGGTTTGGATTAATTAAGTTAAAGTGGAGGTAAATGTATGAAAAAGATTGAGGCGATTATTCGACCGGAAAAATTAGAGCAGTTAAAAGATGCATTGTTAGCTGCCAAAGTACCTGGAATTACCATCAATCAGGTTAGTGGTTGTGGAAATCAGCATGGTTTTGTGGAACATGTAAGAGCCAGCGAAATTATTTTGAACACACTTCCGAAAGTAGAGATTAAGGTAGTAGTTCCAGATGAAAGATTAGAGGAAATTATTAATATTATCTGCGACATTGCAAAGACTGATCAAGTGGGTGACGGAAAAATATTTGTAATGGACGTGGTAGAATGTGTCCGTATTCGTACAAACGAACGAGGCGACGTTGCTTTGTAGGATACATTGATTTTTAGATGAAATTGGAAGAAAAATGCTTTTGGCAGAATAGCTTGCTGAAAGCATTTTTTTTGGTATAATGGTTAAAGAAGCAAACTTCCGAAAATAAAACAGATTGAGGTATTTTATGAAGTTCAAAGAGCTAATTGACAAATTAGAATTAGAAGAAGTATTGACGAAAAACGAGTGGATAACACTTTTAGAAGAATATACAGAGGAAGATGCCGCCTACGCAGCCAAGAAGGCAAGGGCGATTGCAGATAATATATATGGAAAAGAAATTTACATCAGAGGTTTAATCGAATTTACGAATTATTGTAAAAACGATTGTTATTACTGTGGAATTCGAAGAAGTAATCAAAATGCAGACCGTTACCGACTTACCAGAGAACAAATTTTGGAATGTTGTGATAACGGTTGGGAGCTTGGGTATCGTACCTTTGTACTGCAGGGCGGAGAAGATGGTTTTTATACGGATGCATGGTTTGAAGAAACCATTGGAAGAATAAAAAAAGCATATCCGGAATGTGCCATAACATTATCTTTGGGAGAGCGTTCTAAGGAAAGCTACCAAAGGCTGTTTGATGCAGGAGCAGACCGTTACCTTTTGCGCCATGAAACTGCAAATGAGTTGCATTATGGAAAGCTTCATCCTAAGGAATTAAGTTTAAAAAATCGAAAAGAATGTTTATGGAATCTGCGAGAAATTGGTTATCAGGTTGGATGCGGATTTATGGTCGGTTCTCCGTATCAGACGGCGGCAGAACTGGCAGAAGATATGGAATTCATTCATCAGTTAAAACCTCACATGGTGGGAATCGGACCATTCATTCCGCAGGCTGATACCCCATTTGCAAAAGAGGCACAGGGAAGTCTTTCTAAGACGTTATTTTTATTGAGTCTGATTCGAATTATGGAAAAACATGTGCTTTTGCCGGCAACTACAGCACTGGGAACCATTGACCCTAAGGGCAGAGAACTGGGGATTTTAGCGGGAGCCAATGTAATTATGCCAAACCTTTCTCCGGTAAGTGTGCGGGAAAAATATAAATTGTACGACAACAAAATCTGCACAGGGGAAGAAGCGGCAGAATGTAGAGAATGTATTGACAGAAGAATTACTTCTATAGGATATAATATTGTAAGTAAAAGAGGAGATTACAAAGTATGAAAAAAAGAGCGTTAATTGCCATGAGTGGTGGAGTGGATTCTTCCGTGGCAGCACTTTTAATGAAAGAAAAAGGTTATGACTGTATTGGCGTAACCATGAAATTATATGACAACGATGAAATCGGCATTGCCCAGGAAAAGACTTGCTGTACATTAAGTGATGTGGAAGATGCCAAAGCAGTATGTGCTAAAATCGACATTCCTCATTATGTTTTTAATTTCAAAGACAGTTTTAAAGAAAAGGTAATCGATAAATTTGTGCAGAGTTATAAATGCGGTTGTACTCCAAACCCATGCATTGACTGCAACCGATATTTGAAATTTGCAGGGCTTTATCAGAGAGCAAAGGAATTAGAGTGTGATGTGATTGTGACAGGCCACTACGTGCGCGTGGTGCAGGAGGGAGAAAAATTTCATTTAATGAAGGGCTTGGACCACAGTAAAGACCAGAGTTATGTGTTATACAATCTTACACCGGAGCAGTTAGCCCATACAGAATTTCCATTGGGTGGCATGGAGAAATCACAGGTTAGAGAAATTGCAGAAAAAAATGGTTTGATAAATGCCAGAAAAAAGGAAAGTCAGGATATTTGCTTTATTCCGGACGGAAATTATCGCAATTTTATTGAAAAGACCGGAGAAATTAAGGTGGGTTGCGGTGATTTTGTGGATAAGGATGGAAATGTGGTGGGACAGCATCAGGGATATTACCAATACACCATCGGTCAGAGAAAGGGATTAGGAATCTCTGCAAAAACACCGTATTATGTAGTAGAAATCATACCGAAAAAAAATCAAGTGGTTCTGGGAAGCAATGAAGATTTATTCCATACAGAGCTGGTAGCAGATGATTTTAACTGGATTGAAAAAGACATTCCGGCAGGCAGTGTAATTCAGGCGAAAGTCCGTTACGGTCACAAAGCTGCAGAGGCTGTGTACGAAATTTTGGAAGATGGCAAAGTGGCAGTGCGTTTTAAAGAACCTCAGCGCGCTTTTACCAAAGGGCAGGCAGTAGTGCTGTATCAGGATGACATGGTATTAGGGGGAGGAACTATCGTAGGATATGGAGCATTATAAGTTTTCACAGAACAGTCAGTGTGAATATTTTCCTTGTCATGAAACCAAGGATAAGGAGAAATTTAATTGTCTGTTTTGTTATTGCCCTTTGTATGCTTTGGGCGATAAATGCGGCGGAAATTTTCGATATACGGAAAATGGAATCAAAGATTGTTCCAAGTGTATGATACCTCATGGAGAAAAGGGATATGAACATGTAATGTCCCACATGAAGGAAGTTATGGAACTGGCAAATAATGTGATTAATTCAGCCCATGAGTAAAAACTCATGGGCTTTTTGGGAATTTCTGTGTCAAGTTTTATTTGGGCATATTGCAAATTGAAATTTTTACCAAAATGTGATATAACAGTGACAAAAGTGTAAAAAAGTTGCATAGAAAAGGGGAAAATATGTATAGAAAAAAGTTAATAAGAGTGGCAGCAGCAGTAACAATTGCTGTATCAGCGTTGACATTTGGAGCTGTTGATATGAAGGTATCAGCATCCGCAGCTGCAAATGGGGTAGTAGAAGAAAATGGATTTACCATTGTGAATGGAGTCCTGACAAGGTATACCGGAGGAGGAGGAGATATTCTGATTCCGGATGGAGTAACTAAAATTCAAAAAGATGTATTTAAATCCAATAGCAACATTGTCAGTGTAA
>CAYVCL010000121.1:0-4657 GCA_964450185.1 uncultured Lachnospiraceae bacterium
AACGGATGCTCGGCAATCCCCATCAATTCTACCTGGGTATATCCCATTTCTGTTACATACTCTACCAATGAATGTGCCAATTCCTTATAGTTATAAAATCCCTCTTCGTTTCCTTCTTTGGAAGGATGTTTTTTCCATGAACCCGGATGCACTTCATACACTGACATTGGAGATTTTTTAGCATCAAATTTGATTCTTTTATTGAGCCATGTTTTATCTCCCCATTTGTAATTTGTAATATCAGTTACTCTGGATGCTGTCCCCGGACGCATCTCTGCATAGTTTGCAAACGGATCTGCTTTATATAAAACTTCACCAGTTTTTGTGGTAATCTGAAACTTATACAAATCTCCCAATTTTACATTTGGAAGAAAAGTTTCGAAAATTCCCAATGGCTCCAAGCGAGTCATAATGCCTTCATACCCATTCCACTGGTTAAAATCACCTACTACACTGACATATGCGGCATTTGGTGCCCAAACGGCAAAATATACACCTTTTACACCATCTACCTCCATCATATGTGCCCCAAGTTTCTTAAAAATATCATAATGTGTTCCCTGACCAAACAAATATTGATCTAATTCTGTTATAAATCTTCCATCCCTATTATTTATCATATATTCCACCGCCTTAGTTTATTATTATATTTTTTATGCCGGACATAAAATTCATTTTATCCTGTCCAAAGTGATTCAAAAAAGTATATAACTTTCTCTCCCTATATATTCCTCTATCTGCAATTACTTTTGCAGAAAGACTTGCTGCTGTTGTCATGTTTCTCCTCCTCATTTTAATTTTATGAATAAATACCATACATAAACTGATCTACAAGATTTTTCCCGATTTCATCAATATCTATTTCGGGTTCTCCAATTTCAAAATAGTAAATCAGATAGAAATTTATAATTCCCTCAAATCCACTGGCAAACTGCTGCTGTCTGCCATTCATATTTCCAAGCTTGTCGGAAGCCTCATCAAATATTTTTACTATAATTTCATGAGTTTTTATCATGTATGGTCTAATCGCCCTGTAGGAATCGTTTTCTCTGGCTGAATAAATAAGAGATACTGTAAAAAGATACAGCGTCTTATTTTCAATCGCCATCCTCAAATATTCTTTGCAGGTTGCATACAAAGTTTCCGGCACATCCCCAAGATATACCGATGCCTTTTCTAAGCTTCCAAGAAAACCTCCGTAATACTCCTCAATAATACTCTCTAACAATCCATATTTACTTTTAAAATAGTAGTACAACGTAGGCTTTGTGGTTCCTGCACGGTCTACAATTTCCTGTACCCCCACCGCGTCATAACCTTTCTCACAAAAAAGCTCCGTAGCACATTTTAATATATTGGTTCGGTTGTCCATTTTCCCCCTCCTGTCAACACATAACCCATGCACTTAATGTTTTGAATTTTATATACCGATTGGTATCTGTACACCTATTATACCAATCGGTATATAAGTATGTCAACTAGAAAAGCAAGTGATATGGAAAATATTTTCCATCCCAAAAATGGACTGTCATTTAACGACAGTCCATTCTCATTATACGAAATCTTTTTCTTTCAAAATCATATAATGTTCATCATCATATCTTTTTGAAATCAAAGTTCCAATCATATTTTTAAAATTCTTTTTGCTGGCATTTTGTATCGCTTCATCTACCATATCTTTTACATCTGCAAGAGATGGTATCATATCTGTTTCAAATTGAATCTCTGCTAAACGGCTATACAATGCCAAAACACCCATATCATCTATTTTACAGTCATTTTCTATTGCATAAGATTTTGCAAATGCCACTAAATCTGTATTGGTATATGGTGGTAAATCAATTTTTGCTGTAAATTTCTTTCGGAAATTATCATCTGATTCTAACAGCTTGAACATTCTCTCTTTTGTATCTTCGATAATTACTAAAATTGTATTATCTGTTTCGTCTAACATTTTAGAGAAGTTCTGAACTGTTTCACTATTCATGTCTGCCGCTGTTTCAATAATTAACACTCCACCGGCAGCACTTGTCATTACAGAATCCACATCCTTCTGATTCATTGCCTCACCGGTAATTCTTGCCACCTTATTTCCAGTAATATTTCTGGACTTTTTGGCTGCTTTTATAATGTCTACTGCAAGAGTTGTCTTTCCTGTTGCAGAGTCACCCATGATAATGATATTTCCTTTATCTGATATTTCGTCAATGCTTTCCAATGCGCTTAAAATCTGGTCGCTGACGCCGTCAATCTCCGTAAAGTATTTGAAAATGCGTTTAAAGCTTTCTGTATCCGCTTCCATTGGCACAGGTTCTTCTTCTTCCTCATCTCCGGCAATACTTTCGATTCCTTCCGGTAAATCTGCAGACAATCTTGATTCCAGTTCCTCCACTGCATCTTCATCGTCCGGTTCTTCTTCTTTACCAAAATCATCCAACTCATCTAATTCTTCCTGAGTTTCTATAGATTCCAGCACAGCTTCCTCTAAATCCTGCTCTTCCACATCTTCTTCTACTTCTTCGGCTTCAAATTCAACTTCCGGTTCTTCTACCGTATCTTCCTCATCCGGTTCGTTCATTGACTTCAATGCAGCCTCTGCTTCTTTCATGATGGCATCTTCCATATCTTCAAAAATATTGGTTTCATCAATCAGTGTCTGAAGACCTTCCTCATTTTCCTCATGATTCTGTTCCATTTCTTCTGAAATCTCTCTGTCTTCCATCATCTTCTGCATTTCCTCAGAAATTGTTGGAACTACATCCGCCAGACGATCCATAATATCTTCTGTTTCTGCAAGAGCTTTTTCTTTTGCTTCTTCTAAAACCTTCTGCTTTTCTTCTGCAGCTTCCGCCTTAACTCGTTCCCATTCCTGAAGGACTTCTTCAATGCTCATCTGACCGGTAATCTGTTTTTCTACAATATCCTCATCCGGCACACAAATAGATATCTGACCGTCCCGTTCTTCGGAAAGAATGTTGTCATACACAAATTCTGCAAATCCTACTTCCTGTGCATTTTCCAGTTGTTCTTCTACAATCTCATTTAATTCCTGCTCTGTTACAGATTCGTCCATCTTTGGCTGTCTTCTCTGTAATTCTTCTTCAACCTCTTTTACCGGAATGATTTTTGTAGGAGCCTCTGAAATATGAAGAATGAATTCTTTTGTTTTTTCTAAATCTTCCGGTGTTTCCACAGGAATATCTTCATTAGCATCCTCAACATCCTCTAAAATGCTGCTTACTTCTGCTTCCGACTCATCTTCCTCTGGCAATTCATATTCTTCCACTTCCGATTCCAAAGGTTCTTCTGACTGAATATGTTTTCTGACTCCGCTTACCGATGTAATCTGACCTATCAGTTTTGCCGCTTCTGCCATAACATCAGCGTCTTCTTTTTCCATTTCTTCTATTTCCGGTTCATCATCCTCTATGTTTGGAAGTTCTTTGGTTTCTCCCGGTTTCTTATCATCCACCAGTCCTTCTATCTTACTTTCCTGAACCAGTTTTTTAATATTATTCATTGTGGTATCTACGGTTTCTTTTTCTGTTGCTTCCAGAATCTGCTGCATGCTCTTTGCTAACTCTTTCTGTAAATTTACCGTATCATAGATTCCATAATTCATTGGTTTAACATTGATTTCCGGTTCTTCTTCCATGGCTCTTTCCGCCACAGCTTCTACCGCTGCAATGGATTTTTCAATCTGAACATCATTTCTGCTGTCGTATTTTTTCTGCTGTTCTTCTGTCAACGGCTGATAAAGCATTTTCAGCTCCATAGCTTTTTCAACATACTTTCCTTCAGAAAACCACAAAATCAATTCATCACATTCTACCACACACTGCTCGCTCATGCCTGCTCTGTGATATAAATATGCCAGTTCAAACGCCCACTTCTCCACGTATTCATGACGTTTAAATTCTTCCAGCACTGCAATTCTTTCTTTCAGCCCTACTTCCTGAGCCTCATATAACTTATACTGTAGAATATATCTTCCCGTATCTCTTGGTGCAACCTGTACGAATTCTTTATAATATTCTACCGCATCTATGTAATCTTCCAGACGTATGGACAACTCTGCCAATGTGTAAATAATCATACGTCCATATGGATGCCTGTCGTAGGCAATCAGCATAACATCCCGGCTCTCCTCCAGCATGTTATTCTTCTCATAAATTTCCCCGATAAGACAAAGCATAGGAATACTTCTTACACGATTCCAGTCAATGGTATTTGCAATTTTCATTGCAGATACGTAATCCTCCTGCTCTGCCAGCTTTCTAATTTGTTCTGCTTTTATGCGATATTCGTACTTGTCCACAACAACTTCACCTCATATGTCCCCTACTTAGTCATAGCAAATTTCCATCTGCTACGCTATTTTCCAAGCTAAAATGCCTAAAATATCATCTAGTTAAAAGTTTATCATATACCATAATAGATGTCAAAAACAAAAAAGCGGCCGTTTTACTTTAACTTTAGAAAACGACCGCTACTCCATATGTACTTTTATTCTTTTCATTTTATTATTTCATATCAAAGACTTTCTCTTGTGTTTACCTGCTTTTGATTCTTTTGTGTTTTGTAAAAATACAAGTATCTTCGGCATTTTGAAATGATAACTTTATCTTTGGTTTCTACTTTCTTTTGTATTATATAT
>CAYVCL010000122.1:0-4607 GCA_964450185.1 uncultured Lachnospiraceae bacterium
GCTGCGGTTTTTAGATAATTTTAAGAATACAACTTCTCCAAATCCTGATAAAAGGTAGGATAAGAAATATTCACGCAATCGCTATTTAAAATAGTAGTAGTTCCTTCAGCATTCATTCCCGCAATGGCAAAGGACATAGCAATTCTATGATCCAAATTGCTTTCCACAACAGCACCTTCCAAAGTTTTTCCACCCTGAATAATCATACCGTCATCTGTTCCGGTGATATCTGCTTTCATTAAGGATAAATTGTTTACCATCACATCGATTCGATTGGATTCTTTTACCTTTAATTC
The DNA here is from genome assembly GCA_964450185.1 of uncultured Lachnospiraceae bacterium. Taxonomy (GTDB): domain Bacteria; phylum Bacillota; class Clostridia; order Lachnospirales; family Lachnospiraceae; genus RUG11237. The sequence continues at coordinate 297 of CAYVCL010000122.1, forward strand.
AGCGGCATCTTTAATAACAGTAGTGCCTTCTGCAAAGCAGGCAAGAACTGCAATGATTGGAAGCTCATCAATTAAGGTTGGAATGATAGCACCTTCGATGGTAGTACCGTGCAGTTTACTGTATTTTACTAAAATGTCGGCAGTTGGTTCGCCGTTTTTATCATTTTCATTTAAGATTTCGATATTTCCACCCATAGCCTTACAGACTTTAATAATTCCATCTCTGGTTGGGTTGATGCCTACGTTTTTAATTAAGATTTCAGAATCCGGTGTAATCAGTCCGGCTACAATAAAGTAAGCTGCAGAAGAAATATCTCCAGGAACAACCACTTTACGTCCTTCCAGTGAAGGTTCCGGTTCGATGGCAATGGTAGTATCTTCGGTAGTAACGTTTGCACCAAAGAAATTTAGCATAATTTCAGAATGATTTCTGGAAAGATAAGGCTCAGTTACTTTGGTAACTCCGTCTGCATAAAGTCCTGCCAGTAAAATTGCTGATTTTACCTGCGCAGAAGCAACCGGAGAGTTGTAATGAATTCCATGGAGAGAGCTTGGGTTGATTTCCAAAGGCGCACAGCCATTTCCCTGCATACTCTTAATATCTGCACCCATTTCTGTCAATGGTGTAATAATACGTCCCATAGGGCGCTTACAGATAGAAGCATCTCCTGTTAAAGTAGTGCGGAAATTCTGTCCTGCCAAAATACCGGAAATCAATCTTGTGGTAGTACCGCTGTTTCCAGTGTCAAGCTGTACCTTAGATTCACTTAAACCGTGAAGTCCTTTTCCGTGAATTAAAATATGTTCCGGTGTGTTTTTGATGTCTACACCAAGTTTGCGGAAACAATCAATGGTAGAAAGGCAGTCCGCACCCTGTAAAAAATTGGTTACTTCTGTAGTACCCTTGGATAACGCACCAAACATAACCGCTCTATGGGAAATGGATTTATCTCCAGGTACGGTAATTTCCCCACGCAGGCGGGTTTTTCTTGTAATATTCATAATAATTAATCCTCCATATCAGATAAATGATGTATCATTGGTTTTAAGAACATTCTACAGTATAATGATGCTTTGTCAGAAGTTTGTGAGCTTCCATTAAAGAAGCTTCATCATAAAATTCAATTTGTAAAGCACCAGGTTCTGTTTCACGATTATTTAAAATACCGATGTTTTTAATATTGATTGCTTTGGAAGCCAGAATCGTAGCCACCACGGCAATGCCACCTGCTTCGTCTGGAAGTTCACAGTGTAAAAGAAAAGACTTGTGAATGATTCCTTTGGAAGTGTTCGGAATAGAGTCACGATAAGTTTTTGCAGAATGGAAGAAAGAATATAAGGCATCCTTATTTCCCTCAGCAAGTTTTGTTCTGGTCTTTTGTAAACCATCAATAAATAAATCCAACATTTCAAGTAACGCTTCCTGATTCGCCATGCAGATATTTTGCCACATATGGGAATTGGAAGAAGCAATTCTTGTAATATCTTTAAAACCGCCGGCAGCAACCTTGCTCATATATTCATTGGTATCTTCCTGACAAACAAGATTTACCAGAGAAGAAGCAATAATGTGAGGTAAATGGCTGACAGCAGCAACAACCCGGTCATGTTCTTTTGGTACTAACTGTAAAGGAATGGAACCAATGGATTCTACAAAATCAGAATAAGCAGTCAGCTTATTTTGTGAGGTTTCCGGCGTTGGCGTTAAAATGAAAAATGCATTTTCCAGTAAAATATTGGAAGAATTTGGATAGCCTGATTTTTCCGAACCAGCCATAGGATGTCCGCCAATAAAGTACTGATTTAAGCCGAAACGTTCCATTTCCTTGTGAACACAGGATTTTACACTTCCCACGTCACTGAGAATGGTATGGTCTGTAAGTACCTTTTTTAATTCCGGCAAAAACTTTTGAAAACTTTCCACCGGAGTACATAAAAAGATGTAATCACAGTTTTGAAAATGTTCTTCAAAGTCTGAATAACTATGTAACATGGTATTTATAACACCCTCATCAAAGGCAAGTGTAAGAGTGGTGCTATCTATATCAAAGGCATTGATAATGGAATCAGGATAATGAAGACGTATGGATTTCGCCAAAGAGCCTCCAATTAACCCCAAACCTATAAAGCCAATTTTTAGCATAAAATTCGCCCCTTTAAATTTAGAATATGGGAAAAGTCCCTAAGAATCCATTGTAAAGAAAGATTGAGCGCTTGTCAATACTTTACTGCTTTAAAGCATAACGCTTTAAAGTGAAAATTAGTTTTGCTTTTTAGAAATATGTGGTAGAATAACATAAGAAAAAGGAGGGAACTAAAATGAAAAAAGCAAAATGGTATATGATAGCTATTATTTCATTGTTACTAATTGGCGGAATTTATTATTACATAACCATTCCTGCCATTAACATTCATTCTTCAGGCATGTGGGCATTTATTTTTACTTTGTGTATTGTTGTCATGCTTGGAATTTTAATCTTTTCTGTGAGTGGAAAGAAGAAGTTTGAAAAAGCAGTAGAAAAGACCATGAAAAAGTCAGTGCCTTTGAAGATAGCAGCAGGGGTGACAGCGGTTCTCGCTGTAATTTACTTTTTCGGAAGCATCCTTTCTTCTCCAATTATCAATGCAGGAAAGTACCAGAAATTATTGACGGTACAGGAAAAGAAATTTACGGATGATATTAAAGAAGTAAATTATAATCAGATTCCGTTGCTGGATAAAGAATCTGCAACCTTGCTTGGAAACAGAAAAATGGGAAGCATGGTAGATATGGTATCACAGTTTGAAGTAAGTGATTTATACACCCAGATAAATTACCAGGATGAACCGGTACGTGTTACACCGCTTACTTATGCAAGCCCGATTAAATGGCTTACCAACCAGTCTTCCGGTATTCCGGCATATATAAAAATTGATATGGCAACTCAGGATACAGAATGTGTAAAATTAAGTCAGCCAATCAAATACTCAGAAGCGGAATATTTTAACCGCAATATTTACAGACATTTAAGATTTAACTACCCAACTTACATTTTCGACAGCATCAGTTTTGAAATTGATGAAGAAGGAGTACCATACTGGGTATGTCCGGTAAAGAAATTTAACATTGGATTGTTTGGCGGGCAGACCATTGGAAAAGTAGTGCTTTGTAATGCACAGACAGGAGAAACTACTGAATATGCAATCGAAGATGTTCCTCAGTGGGTGGACAGAGTATATTCTGCAGATTTATTAACACAGTTGTATGATTATCATGGTACTTTGAAACACGGATATTTCAACAGCGTTCTTGGACAGAAAGACTGTCTGCAGACCACGGACGGTTACAATTATATTGCACTGGATGATGATGTGTGGGTATACACAGGAATTACTTCTTTAAATTCCGACCAGTCTATTGTTGGATTTGTTTTGATGAACCAGAGAACCATGGAAACTAGATTTTATTCGGTAGAAGGTGCCATTGAATATTCTGCGATGGGTTCTGCAGAAGGTCAGGTACAGAACTTAGGTTACCGTGCAACCTTCCCATTGTTATTAAACATTGCCAATGAGCCAACGTATTTTATGGCATTAAAAGACGATGCAGGCTTGGTGAAGAAATATGCCATGGTAAACGTGCAGAAATATCAGTGGGTAGCAATCGGCGATACCGTAGCAGACTGTGAGAAGTCTTATGTATCCTTATTGAATACCAATGGAATCAGCAGTGCTCAAGTGGGAAATGCTTTAGAAATCAGTGGTAAAATCACCTCAATCGCACCGATTGTAATTGATGGAAACACTCATTATTACGTATGCATTAATGGAGATGAAGGAATTTTTGATTTCGATATGACAGATGCTTCTGTATTAAATATTATAAAATATAAAGAAGGGGATATGATAAAAATCTCCTATGCAAAAGCTTCTCCAGTCAACGAAGTATTGGAAATTAAATAAGTTGGTCTATTGACAAATGAACAACGTATGATAAAATTTTAAAAGGAAAAAGGTAAGCGTAAGCTTAACGCATAAAATGGAGGAATTACAAATGGCAACACCTTATAACCATAGGGAAGTAGAACAGAAATGGCGTAAACACTGGGAAAAAAATCCCGTTAATGTAAATGATGGCAAGAAACCAAAATATTATTGTCTTGACATGTTTCCATATCCATCCGGAAGCGGACTTCATGTAGGACACTGGAGAGGATATGTAATCAGTGATGTATGGAGCAGATACAAAATGCTCAACGGTCACTATGTAATCCATCCAATGGGATGGGATGCATTTGGTCTTCCAGCAGAAAACTATGCAATCAAAATGGG
>CAYVCL010000123.1:0-4579 GCA_964450185.1 uncultured Lachnospiraceae bacterium
ACACTAGCCTTCCAAGCTAGATACGTGGGTTCGATTCCCATCACCCGCTTATGCGATAGTGGCTCAGTTGGTGGAGTACAACCTTGCCAAGGTTGGGGTCGCGGGTTCGAGTCCCGTCTATCGCTCTTAAGGATTTCGAGTAATCGGAATCCTTTTTTTGTGCGTGATTCATGAAAATCCCTGGTAGCACCTTGAAAGTAAACCGCAAATCATATACAATAATCACTATGTGACTGGGAATACAGGAGGTAAGCATGGAGAAAGCAGACATAGATTATACACTATATCTTTGTACGGATAGAAGTTTTATGAAAACCAAAACTTTAGAGGAAACAGTAGAACAGGCAGTAAAGGGCGGTTGTTCCATTGTTCAGCTCAGGGAAAAAGACTGCAGTACCAAAGAGTTTTTTGAACAGGCATTGAGAATAAAAAAGACTACACAGCAATATAATGTTCCACTGATTATAAATGACAGAATTGATATATGCATGGCAGCAGATGCAGATGGCGTTCACTTGGGACAGGAGGATATGCCCATAGCACAAGCCAGAAAGCTTTTAGGAGAAGAAAAAATCATTGGTGCGTCTGCCCACAATGTAGAAGAAGCATTGAAAGCATGGCAAGAAGGCGCAGATTATCTGGGTGTAGGAGCGATTTTCGGAACGAACACCAAGAAAAATACAGTGGATACATCCATAGAAACTTTAAAAGAAATATGTGCAAAAGTGCCGATTCCGGTGGTGGCAATCGGAGGCGTGGGTTTATCTAATATAGAAAAATTAGCAGGCAGCGGAGTTCGGGGTGTTGCCGTGGTATCTGCCATAATGGCGGCAGAAGAACCAAAAAAAGCAACAGAAAAACTAGTAATAAAAGTAAGGGAAGTGCAGAATGAAAGAATTTAAAGGAGCAATATTTGATTTGGATGGAACCATTTTGGATTCCATGTGGGTTTGGGAGCAGGTAGATGTGAATTTCCTTGGAAAGAGAGGAATTCCTATTCCAAGTGATTATGCCAAGGCAATTTCAGCCATGAATATCAAAACAGCGGCAGAGTATACCATAGACAGATTTCATTTGCCGGAAACAGTAGAAGATGTGGTAGAAGAATGGTTTAGCATGGCGATGAAAGAATATGGGGAAGATGTTCAATTAAAGTCCGGTGTTCGTGAATATCTGGCATATTTAAAGGCGATGGATGTGAAACTTGCAGTAGCCACATCATCACCGGAGCAATTATTTCTTCCGTGTTTGGAAAACAATGAAATCTTCGAGTTTTTTGATGCCATTGTAACTACCATGGAAGTGCCAAGAGGAAAAGATTTCCCGGATGTATATGAAGAAGCGGCAAGAAGGATAGCTCTGAAACCTTCGGAATGTATTGTGTTTGAAGATATCTTAAAAGGCGTAAAAGCTGCCAGTCAGGGTGGATTTTACGTGGTGGCAGTGGAAGAAGAGCATGCTGCAGAAGATAGAGAAGAAATCAGACAGATTGCAGATAAATACATAAAAGATTTTGAAGAAATGTTTTAAAAGAAGAAAGGAATCTGGTATGAAAAGTGTACTTACCATTGCCGGAAGCGATTGCAGTGGCGGTGCGGGGATTCAGGCTGATATAAAGACTTTGACCATGCATAAAGTATTCGCCACCAGCGTTATCACCGCAATAACCGCTCAGAATACCTGTGGCGTGTCAAGGGTGGAGCCCTTGTCACCGGAAATTATCGAAAGCCAGCTTGCAAGCGTTATGGAAGATATTTTTCCGGATGCGGTAAAGATTGGAATGATTGACCGGAAAGAAACTGTGGATATCATTGTAAAAATGTTGAAAAAGTATGCCCCAAAGAACATTGTTGTGGATACGGTGATGATTTCTTCCAGCGGAAGGCGGTTAATGGAAGAATCAGCCATGGAAGCGTATACAAAAGAATTGCTTCCCCTGGCAGATGTAATTACTCCAAACATACCAGAGGCAGAAGTGCTTACCGGCATAAAAATAGTGGATGAAGAAAGCAGAAAGCAGGCAATACAAAAATTAGCAGAGCGATATCCGGCGGCAGTATTGATGAAAGGTGGCCACGGCACGGACAATGCGGATGACTGGCTGGCGGTACAGGGGAAACTTATTTGTTATCCGGGCAGAAGGATTGCTAATCCCAATACCCACGGCACCGGTTGTACCCTTTCTTCTGCGATAGCGGCAAATTTAGCATTGGGATATCCGGTGGAGGAAAGTGTGGGAAAAGCCAAAGAATACATTACCGGAGCCATTGCAGCGGGACTGAAATTAGGGCACGGAAATGGTCCCCTAAATCATATGTGGCATGGTTAAAAATGCGGAAAGTGGCTGGTTACAAAAAACCATCCCTATGCTATGTTAAAGAATAAAAGATATTGAAAGCGAGGATACCGCAGATTATGAAACGACAAAAAAGAATTGCAGTGATTAATGATGTGACAGGTTTTGGCAGATGTTCGGTTGCAGTTGCCCTGCCAATCATTTCTGCAATGAAAATACAGTGTTGTCCATTGCCAACAGCCATATTGTCGGCACACACAGCTTTCCCGAACTTTTTTTTGAAGGATTTTACGCCTTACATGAATCAGTATATGGAACACTGGAAATCCCAGAATCTGGAATTCGACGGAATTACCACCGGTTTTCTTGGCTCTAAAGAACAGATTTCTCAGGTAATACATTTTTTTGAATTGTTTAAGTCGGAAGATAATCTGGTCTTGGTGGACCCGGTTATGGGCGATTATGGAAGACTTTACAGCTCTTATACCGACGAAATGTGTGAGGAAATGAAAAAGTTGGTTCCGTATGCAGATATTTTGACACCGAACCTTACGGAAGCTTGCCGACTGCTTGATATTCCATATGAAGAAGCAGATGTATCCGATAAGGGGCTACTTGACATATGTGAAAAATTAAGCGAAAAAGGGCCGGAAAAAATCGTAATTACAGGTTTGCAAAAAGAGGACAAAATCACAAATTTCCTATATGAAAAGGGGAAAACTCCGGAAAAAATTGTGGTGAACAAAATCGGAAAAGACCGCTCAGGAACAGGAGATGTGTTTACGTCTGTGGTTTTTGCAGATATTATTAATGGAAATGATTTTCATGGGGCCGTGCAAAAAGCGGTAGATTTTATTAACAAGGCAATTCAGTTTACAGAGGATTTAGATACGCCGGAGTACTTTGGACTTTGCTTTGAAGAATTTTTAACAGAACTGAAATAGGAGGAACAACAATGATTTTATATGCAGTAAAAAATGGAGCATATTATAACATAGATACATTTAAGCAGGATTTATCCGATATGGAAGCACAGGGTTTTCCAAAAAAGATTTACGTCAACATGACCAACCGATGCAACTGTGCCTGCACTTTCTGCCTGCGTAATACCAAAGAAATGAATGAACACAACAATCTTTGGATTAAGAAAGAACCTACAGCTCAGGAAATTATAGATGCCTTTGAAGCTTACGACTGGAGTAATCTGGAAGAAGTTGTTTTCTGCGGCTTTGGCGAACCAACCATGTGTATCGATGTAGTGTTGGAAGCAGCAAAATATTTGAAAACAAAACACAAAGAAGTTCCTATCCGCATGAACACTAACGGTTCCGGAAACAGAGAAAATGGCAGAGATATCACCAAAGAATTAAAAGGCTTAATCGACACCATATCCATTAGCTTAAACGCATCCGATGCGAAAAAATACTACGAGGTAACCAGAAGTAAATACGGAGAACAAGCCTACGAAGACATGTTAGACTTCGCCGTAAAATGCAAAGAATACGTGCCGAACGTAGTACTGTCCGTAGTAGATTGCATCGGAGAAGAAGAAATTGCAGCTTGTAAGAGGGTTTGCAAGGAGAGAGGGTTGACCTTAAGAGTTCGTCCGTTTGAAAACTAGTTCGGGTGATTGCGGGTAGGATTGTGGTGGTCAGGACGCCCATGTCAGGTACAGAAGCTTGCCTTTGCAGGCGGAAACATCGCTTCGTTGAACTAACTTCTAAGCCGCACTAGGTTCGTCGCTGGAGGGGCTCCTCACCAAGTGCTTGCTAAGAAGTGGATTTCAACTCCGCTAAAAGCGTTTCCTGATCGCCTGCAAAGGCAAGCTTCTGTACCTGACATGGGCTGTGCTTGGCAACGCCAAAATAGTAAAGCGCAAGAATGCCAATGATACTAGTTTTGAAAGCGTAACTTATGGAAGGGTGGCAAAGCCGCCAGCATGTTTTGGGCTACTGAATCCGCTCAGACCTATCAGCTCCAAGAAAACTGTGGCTTCAGCCGCATTCCCAAGGGTGCGGCAATGGCTATTCGATGTTAGTGGTTTCCAAGTACAGCTCATAAGTGGGACAAGGGCATCCCTGTAAGGCGATTAAGAGGCGTTCTTAACGAATGCAAAATCCACTGTCTACGAAGACTTAGGCGTGACGGCTCTCCGGAACGGCTTAGTCGCAGTTGACAGTTAGTTCGCATTCGTGTTGCCTCTGCCTTACAGGGATGCCCTTGTCCCACTTATGAGCGTCCAATGTCATTTAGATAAGAAAACATACTATATAGAACAGATGT
>CAYVCL010000124.1:0-4548 GCA_964450185.1 uncultured Lachnospiraceae bacterium
TGTACGAACTGGCTTCAGAAAATTATCTTACATATACGGAACACACAGAGGATGGAAGGTTTAAAATAAAATTGTTCTGTGTAAATCCAGCCGCCAATTTAAAAGAATGTATGGAGCGGGGCAGGGCATCGGTCCTATTTTCTGCAACATTACTTCCTATTAAATACTATAAATCTTTATTGACAGAGGAAAGTGATAATGCTGTATACGCTAATTCGCCCTTTGATTCATCGAAAAGATGTGTGGTGGTGGCAACAGATGTAAGTTCTAAGTACACCAGAAGAAACCGGACAGAATATGAAAAAATTGCTTCTTATATTAAATCAGCAGTAAAAGCAAAAAGCGGCAATTATCTGGTATTTTTTCCGTCCTATCTTTTTATGGAACAGGTATATGATATTTATATAGAAGAGTTTCTGGCGTCAGATGAAAAAATCATGATGCAGACCAGTCAGATGACAGAAGAAGAACGAGAAATATTTTTAAAAGAATTTGAAGAAACGAAAGGCAGCCTGTTAGGATTTTGCGTTATGGGAGGTATCTTCAGCGAAGGCATTGATTTAAAGGCAGAGCGGCTAATCGGAAGCATTATCGTAGGAACCGGCTTACCGGGAATCGGCAATGAAAAAGAACTGTTAAAAGCTTATTTTGACAGAGAAGGCATGCCCGGATTTGACTACGCTTACCGCTTCCCAGGCATGAACAAAGTGCTGCAGGCGGCAGGCAGAGTAATTCGTACCATGGAAGATACCGGTGTGGTATTGTTACTAGACGAACGTTTTGCAACTGGTGAATACCGCGTCATGTACCCGCGAGAATGGGACAATGTAAAATACTGTAATCAGCAGAATGTAGCACAGGTACTGGAAGAATTCTGGAAAGATAATGAAAAAAACTAGGAGTATACAAGGGGAGTTTTTTGCATATCACATCCCTCTACGAGAATCACCAAATCACAACAAGAGCAACCATTAAAAATGTACATTCAACCCTATTGGCTGTCCAAAGCACAGCTCCTAAGTGATACAAAGTTTCCCCGGCAAGGCAGTAAATATCGCCTCTGCCTTGCCGGGGAAACTTTGTATCACTTAGGAGCGTACTGTCCACCAATCCCATCTGAATACACATTTTAAATGTTTTCTCCCAACCATATTGACTTTTGAAAAGAGAATGCCTATAGTAAAAAGAAGAATGCAACATGGAGGAATGGCAATGATTGAAACAGTCGTATCGGCAGATTTGCCCATCGATGAAGAACTGATAATACAGAAAAACCGTTTGCAGCCGAAAGAATTAACAGGGCAGGAAAAGAGAATTTCCATTGTTACCGGATTATACGGTGATGAGTTGGATGGACAGTATATCTGTTATGAATTAATCCGCAGAATTAACGCAAATAAGAAATATTTAAAGGGAATTGTGGATATTTTTGCGGCATGTAATCCTTTGGGGTTAGCTTCAACTACCCGTGGGGTGCCAATGTTTGAACTGGATATGAACCGTATTTTCCCGGGTTCGGAAAAGGGAACTACTATAGAATATGTGGCAGCCAGACTGGTGGATGATATTATAGGCTCTGACCTTTGTATTGATATCCATTCCAGTAATATTTTCCTGATGGAAACACCACAGGTGCGAATTTCTGAGGTGGCATCAGAATCACTGGTTCCCATTGCAAAGAAAATTAATGCAGATTTTGTATGGGTACATGCTTCTGCAACTGTATTGGAATCTACGTTGGCGCACAGTCTGAATACCATGGGTGTACCCACATTGGCAGTAGAAATGGGCGTTGGTATGAGAATCCAGAAGGCGTATGGCGACCAGTTGGTGGAAGGAATTTTCTACATAATGCACGAGATGGGAATGTGGGACGGTCCGGTGGAAACACCGAAAGAACCAATCGTATCTACCGACGGTTCGGTGAGTTTGGTTCGTGCCGGAGTGTCCGGTGTGTTTGTTCCGGAAATCCAGCATGGCGAAGAAGTGGAAAAAGGACAACCAATAGGAAGTATCGTAGATTCTTTGTCTGGCGATGTAAATGAAATTGTACAGGCTCCGGAAACAGGTTTTGTATTTACACTGAGAGAATATCCTATTGTATATGAAGGTTCACTGATTGCCCGTATTCTGGGAGGTGCAAAATGAAAAAAGAGATAATTTATTCGATGAAAGGACCTTTTCGTGATGAAATGCGGGTGACCGGGTTTAAGTTTGGAAAAGGCGAGAAATCAGCCTGCATTGTGGGAGCAATCCGTGGAAATGAAATTCAGCAGTTATATGTGTGTTCCCAGCTGATAAAAGTGTTAAAAGAATTGGAACATAAAGGTGCTATTAATTCAGACAATGAAATTCTGGTAATTCCTTCGGTCAATTCTTACTCCATGAACATCGGAAGACGTTTCTGGTCGGGAGATGAAAGCGACATTAATCGTGTGTTTCCGGGAGATGTGAACGGAGAAGCAACGGAGCGTATTGCAGCAGGAATTTTTGAGAAGACTCAAGGCTACAGTTATGGAATCCAGTTCGCCAGCTTTTACAGACCGGGAGATTTTGTTCCGCATATCCGAATGATGGAGACGGGATTTCAAAGTCCAAGTCTTGCAAATTTGTTTGGAATGCCTTATATTGTGATTCGTAAGCCGAAACCATACGATACCACAACGTTAAATTACAACTGGCAGTTGTGGAAAACGAATGCGTTTTCCGTGTATACCAAGGAAACCGATGAAATTGATGAAAAATCTGCAAAACAGGCAGTGGCAGCGGTGCTTCGCTTTTTGACCCGTATGGGAATTATTAAGTATAATAGTCATGGTGGCTACATTGCCAGTGTGATTGCAGAAGAAGATTTGATGCCTATTTGTGCACATAAGGCAGGTATTTATCGCAGATATAAGCTGGCAGGAGATGAAATTGCCAGAGGCGAAGTACTGGCAGACATCATTGACCCATACGATGGAAAAGTGTTAGAGGAAATTGTAGCACCGGTGGAGGGCGTAATTTTCTTTTCACACAAAGCACCCTTAGTAAATCAGAATGAGATTGTATATGAAATTATTAAGCGTTTTCACGAATAATAAGAAATGATTTAAAATATGGTAGAATAACCGTGAAAAATGTGCTATTATGAATAATAGCGTGTTAATTAACCATAAAAAACGCACTTAAGAAAATGGAGGTACGTTAAATGAGCAGCGTAAAAAGAATTTATGTTGAAAAGAAAACACCATTTGCAGTACAGGCAAAATCATTAGCAAAAGAAATCAAGAGTTATCTCGGAATTTCTACTGTAACAGGTGTTCGTGTACTGATTCGTTATGATGTGGAAAACATTTCAGAAGAAACTTATAAAAGAGCATTAGGCACAGTTTTCTCTGAACCACCGGTAGATGATGTTTACGAAGAAAATTTTGACAACAACGGCGGAAAAGTATTCAGCGTTGAATATTTACCGGGACAGTTTGACCAGAGAGCAGATTCCGCAGAACAGTGTATGAAGCTTTTGAAGGAAGATGAAATGCCGGTAATCCGCACCGCTACTACTTATGTAATCAATGGTGAAGTTACAGAAGAACAGTTAGAGGCAATCAAAAACTTCTGTATTAACCCGGTAGATTCTAGGGAAGCAGGAGAAGCAAAACCTGCTACTTTAGTTCAGGATTTTGAAGAACCGGAAGATGTTAAGATTTTTGATGGATTTAAAGATATGGCAGAAGCAGACTTAAAAGAATTATATGATTCTTTAGGACTCGCTATGACATTTAAGGATTTCCTTCACATTCAGAATTACTACAAAACAGAAGAAAAGAGAGATCCAAGTGTAACAGAAATCAGAGTATTGGATACTTACTGGTCAGACCACTGCCGTCATACCACATTCTCTACGGAATTAACAGATGTAAAATTCGAAGAAGGTTACTACAAGAAACCTATGGTAGAAACTTACGAACGTTATTTATCTGACAGAGAAGAAATCTTCAAAGGCAGAGATGATAAATTTGTATGTCTTATGGATTTAGCATTGATGGCAATGCGTAAATTGAAAAAAGAAGGAAAATTAGCAGATCAGGAAGAGTCTGATGAAATTAATGCTTGTTCTATCGTAGTACCAGTTGACGTGGATGGTGTGGAAGAAGAATGGTTAATTAACTTTAAGAACGAAACACACAATCATCCAACAGAAATTGAACCTTTCGGTGGTGCAGCTACTTGTCTTGGTGGTGCGATTCGTGATCCATTGTCAGGACGTACTTATGTATATCAGGCAATGCGTGTTACTGGTGCGGCAGATCCAACCGTATCTGTAAAAGATACTTTAAAAGGTAAGCTTCCACAGAAGAAGATTGTAAGAAGCGCAGCAAGCGGATACAGTTCTTACGGTAACCAGATTGGTCTTGCAACTGGTCTTGTAAAAGAAATTTATCATCCAGATTATGTGGCAAAACGTATGGAAATTGGTGCAGTACTTGGTGCAGCTCCAAGAAGAAGTGTCATTCGTGAAACTTCTGATCCGGGCGATATTATTATCTTACTTGGTGGTAGAAC
>CAYVCL010000125.1:0-4515 GCA_964450185.1 uncultured Lachnospiraceae bacterium
TACAATAACAGAACGAGTAATTCCTACTCTGTCAGCAATTTTGCTGGCCACAAGAATTCCCTCATTGCCATTGAGTTCTTCAAAAATATGTGTGATGGCTTCAAATTCCGAAAATGATAATGTTCCGATGGCAGAACGTACAATTTGTACTTTTCTTGTTTCTTCTGCATTCTCTTCATTAACCGAACGCATCATTTCAAGCCCCACCACTGTAGTAGCATATTCACTTAAAATAATATCATCAATCTCATATTGCTTATCGCATTTATAAATAAACAATGTTCCCAATCTTTCGCCGGCAATGTCGATAGGGGTAATGATTGCCTGATATTTTCTTACATCATCTGCTTCAAATCCAAGGGTCTGAAGATTTACATTTTCTTTTGTAGAAAGCACACCCAACAGTCGTTCGTTCAGCATAGCATCAATAAAACCGCCAACTTCATCTTTTATCAACTCTTTTATTTCATCTACACCTGCGCATTCACCAATTCCGAGTACTTTCCCTTTTTTACTAATCACCAGAATATTAGAATTCAATATACTGGTCAGTACACTGCAAATATCGTTGAATACTACCTTGTGAGAACTGTTGTTATGCAACAATTTATTGATTTTCCTTGTTTTATCTAATAATTGTACACTCATCCTTTATGCCTCCTGACTTCCATCATAAAAACCAATCCATCTAGTTAAGCATGCCAACTTTGGCACAATCACATACTCTATTTGTATTTTATCACGATTTTCTTGGGAAATCAATCAATTTCAACTCTAATTTCTATCAATTTTATTAATTTTCAGAATTTTCTAATTCTTTTTTCATAATTACGTATCCACACTGTTCATCGGAGCATACAACACGACTTCCTTTTTCTACCATATACTTTCCACATTTATCACATTTGTGAGTACTTGGTTTCTGCCATGACATAAATTCACAGTTTGGATTATCCTCACAACCATAATATTTTCTGCCCTTTTTCGTTTTGCGAATAACTACTTCTTTTCCACAGAACGGACAGGATACACCTATTTTTTCTAAATAAGGTTTTGTATTACGACAGTCTGGGAAGCCTGGGCATGCAAGGAATTTTCCATGAGGACCATACTTAACTACCATGTTCTTACCACATTCTTCACAAATTACATCTGTCACTTCATCTTCGATTTTGACTTTTTCCAGTTCTCGTTCTGCTGTTTCCACTGCTTCTGCCAAATCCGGATAGAAATTACGAATAACCGTTTTAAAGTTTACGCTGCCTTCTTCTACTTTATCCAGCAGCATTTCCACGTTAGCCGTAAAACTTAAATCCACAATACTTGGAAATGCCTCTTTCATAATGGCATTTACCACTTCACCAATTTCAGTTACGTATAGATTTTTATTTTCTTTTGCAACATATCTTCTGGCAATGATTGTGGTAATGGTAGGCGCATAGGTACTTGGACGGCCAATACCTAACTCTTCTAAAGTTTTAACAAGGGCAGCTTCCGTATAATGTGCCGGCGGCTGTGTGAAATGCTGTTTTGCTTCCTGATCTTTATATTCCAGTACTTTTCCCTTTTCTAATAATTCCACCGGAATATTGCTGCTTTCTTTTTCCTGATCATCCGTTGCATATACAGACATAAAACCGTCAAAGGAAAGCTTGGAGCCAGAGGCAGTAAAACGATAGCCATTGGCTTCGATTTTTACACTGACCGTATCATACACTGCTTCTGACATCTGGCTTGCCACAAATCGTTTCCAAATCAACTGATACAGACGGAACTGATCTCTTGATAAGGATTCTTTAATCATTACCGGACTTCTGGAAATATCCGTAGGACGAATGGCTTCGTGGGCATCCTGAATTTTCTTATTACTTTTCAACGCCTTAATTGTTTCAGAAATATATTCCTGCCCATACTGGGTACCAATGTATTCTCTTGCACTTTCTTCTGCTTCTTCCGAAATTCTGGTAGAATCGGTACGAAGGTAGGTAATAATACCCACGGTACCTGCACCGGCAATTTCAATTCCTTCGTATAACTGCTGTGCAAGGCGCATTGTTTTCTGTGTGGAAAAATTCAGTACTTTTGCAGCTTCCTGCTGTAAGGTACTGGTAGTAAATGGTCTTGGAGAATTTTTAATTCGCTGTCCCTTCTTCACTTCTTCTACGGTGTACTCTGCACCATCTAATTCCGCAAGAATACCATCCAGTTGTTCCTTGGATGAAATATTAATTTTTCTTTCTTTTCCATAAAACTTTGCCTTAATGCTCTTTTTACTGCCCGGAATATGAAAATCTTCTTCCAAAGTCCAATATTCTTCCGGAATAAAAGAATTAATCTCTTCTTCTCTGTCGCATATAATTCGCAATGCCACAGACTGTACTCTACCGGCACTCAAACCTCTTTTTACTTTCGCCCAAAGCACCGGACTGATTTTATATCCCACCATTCTATCCAACATACGTCTTGCCTGCTGGGCATCTACAAGTCCCATATCAATTTCTCTTGCGTGTTTGATAGATTCTTTCACGGCATTTTTTGTAATTTCATTAAAGCTGATACGATACAATTTCTTTTCATCTGTCTTTAATGCATAAGCCAAATGCCACGAAATCGCTTCTCCCTCACGGTCGGGGTCAGTTGCAAGATAAATTTTTTCCGCTTTTTTAGCCTTTTTTCTAAGGTCTGCTAAAATATCCCCTTTTCCTCGAATTGTAATATACTTTGGTTCATAATCATTTTCAATATCAATCCCCAACTGGCTTTTAGGCAAATCTCTTACATGCCCATTAGAGGCCGCAACTTCATAATTGCTACCCAAAAACTTTTTTATTGTCTTTACCTTTGCCGGTGATTCCACGATTACCAAATACTTCGCCATATGCTCCTCCTCTGGGAACTATCACTGCTTACGCACATAATATCCCGTTGTTACCTGTTCTATTTTATCCTCTATCTCCAAATCAAATAATAGACGATTTATTTTTTCCATGTCATTTTCACCTAATTCTTTCCCAATGGTAGTAATGGTCTTAGGTACAAAATCCAGTACAGCATACACCAAATTTGCGTCACTTTCAAGAGGATTTTTTACATTTTTGCGTTTTTTTATAATTTTTTTACTGAAAAAACCCAAATCTTCCATCATTTCTTCCAAGCTGTTTATGGGATATGCACCTTGAGAAATCAGGTAATTACACCCTTCACTAAGACAGTCTGTAATTCTGCCCGGAACCGCCATAACATCCTTTCCCTGCTCTAATGCATAAGACACTGTAATCGATGTCCCGCTGCGTTTTTTCGCCTCCACTACAATAATAACGTCTGCCAGACCGCTGATAATTCTGTTTCTCCTCGGAAAATTCCTTCCCACTGCCGGCGTGCCTACTCTATATTCCGAAAGAATCCCACCGTTTTCCGGCAGTTTTCTATATAAATTATAGTTTTCTTTTGGGTAACATATGTCTACACCGCAGCCAAGAACCCCGAAACTCTTTCCTCCCGCTTCTATCGCCGCGATTTGAGCATATCCATCAATCCCTCTTGCCATGCCGCTAACCAATCCCACACCCTGTTCTGCCAGTGCTTTTCCAATTTCTTGTGCTATGACTTTTCCATAACAACTGCACTCTCTCGCTCCTATCACCGCCACAGTTTTTTCTTTCCCCAAAGGAACTTCTCCTTTTACAAACAAACCACCCGGCATATCTTTCATATTTCTTAATTTTTCAGGATATTCTGTGTCTTTACAGCAGATGAAGCGTACTCCTAGTTTCTGCATATTTTCGTATTCCTGTTCCAATTTGAAGGTGTTTCTACTATTATATATGTGTTTTGCTACCCATGCAGTGGGAGCGATGATTTCTATTATTTTTTCTATTTGACTTTCGTAAATTTCTTTCGGGTTTTGTAGCCGTGCAAGCAGTATTTCTCTTTGCTCCTGTCTTAGACCTTCTAATGAGTAAAACCAGTAATCGTAAATTTTCTCTTCCATATTATATTACTCCAACATATAATTTCTTCGGTAAGAAACCGCTTCTTTCAGATGCTTTTCCTGAATTTGCTTTTCCCCCTCTAAATCAGCAATCGTCCTTGCCACCTTCAACATTCTATGATACCCCCTTGCTGACAATTTCATTTTATGAAAAATCTTCTCCATCAACTGTTTTTCTTTTCTGTCTAATGCACAAAATTCATATACCCCTTCCGCATCCAATTCGGAATTAAACCGATAAGGAAGCCCCTGATATCTCTCTCTTTGAATCTCTCCCGCAGCTATCACTCTGTTTCGCATTCTTTCGCTTTCATTTTCTGTTTTTAAACCTTCTCCACTAATTTCTTCATATCCCAATCCTTCTACTTCAACATACAAATCAATTCTATCCAACAATGGCTTAGATAATTTTCCTTGATATTGATTAATCTCCGCCAACGTGCATCTACAGCGATTCCTATCCGGATAATAACCACATTTACAAGGATTCATGGCAGCCACTACCATCAATTCTGCCGGAAATT
>CAYVCL010000126.1:0-4407 GCA_964450185.1 uncultured Lachnospiraceae bacterium
CAAAGGAACTGTTCGCAAAGAAGACCGTTCTTTAATGAACGTACCATTTGTAACAGGCGATGCTGATTTAGATGCTAAATTTGTAAAAGAAGCAAAAGAAGCAGGATTTGAAAACTTAAAGGGACACAGAAGCGTTGGTGGTATGCGTGCAAGTATTTACAATGCTATGCCAATCGAAGGTGTTGAAAAATTAGTTGAATTCATGAAGAAGTTTGAAAAGGAGAACATGTAAAATGTATAAATATCATTGCTTAAACCCAATCGCTAACTGTGGACTTGATTTATTCACAGCAGATTACACAAAAACAGAAGATGTAAATGAAGCAGAAGCTATTTTAGTAAGAAGTGCTGCTATGCATGATATGGAATTATCTGACAACCTTTGCGCAGTTGCAAGAGCAGGAGCAGGTGTAAACAACATTCCTTTAGAAAAATGTGCAGATAAGGGTATTGTAGTATTCAATACTCCTGGTGCAAATGCCAACGGTGTAAAAGAAATGGTAATCGCAGGTATGTTACTTGCTTCCAGAGATATCTTAGGCGGTATTGACTGGTGTAAGGAAAATGCATCTGATGAAAACATCGGAAAAGCAGCAGAAAAAGCAAAAAGCAAATTTGCCGGAACAGAAATTAAAGGCAAAAAACTTGGTGTAATTGGTCTTGGAGCGATTGGTGTATTAGTTGCTAACGCTGCAAAACACTTAGGAATGGAAGTATATGGTTACGATCCATACATTTCTGTAAAAGCAGCTTGGAACTTATCCAGAGATATTAAGCACGTATCTGATGTAAATGATATTTATAAAGAATGTGATTTCATCACAGTACATGTACCATTATTAGATTCTACAAAACAGATGATTAACAAAGATGCTATCGATATGATGAAAGATGGCGTTATCGTATTAAACTTCGCAAGAGATTTACTTGTAAATGAAGCAGATATCGTAGAAGCATTAGCGGCAGGTAAGGTTCGTAAATATGTATCTGATTTTGCTAATCCTACAACAGCAGGAAAAGAAGGCGTTATCTTAACACCACACCTTGGAGCATCTACAGCAGAATCTGAAGATAACTGTGCTATTATGGCAGTAGAAGAAATTATGGATTTCGTACAGAATGGAAACATCAAGAATTCCGTAAACTATCCTGCATGTGACATGGGTGTATGTGCAAGTGCAAGCCGTGTTGCTGTATGCCACAAGAACATCAAAAACACAATCAGTAAGATTACAAACATCTTCGGAAACGCAGATATCAACATCGCTAACATGGTAAATGTAAGCCGTGGTGACTATGCATATTCTTTACTTGACTTAGAAACTGTTGCACCAGAAGCAGTTTTAGAAGAACTTAAGAATACAGAAGGTATGCTTAAGGTTCGTGTAGTTTGCTAAGATTACATAGAATTTAAAAATTGTTATAGGAAAACTGCTATTTATTTGGAATGTGCAAATAGATAGCAGTTTTTTTGTATGCGTCGCTTTAGGGCTAAACGAAAGTTTATAAAAAATATAATGTAACTTAGTGTGATGTGCCGATATGTAGTGATAGAATATGCGTTAGGAGGAAAAAATAATGAATTCATTTGGAATACTCTTGAAAAGAAAAAGAACACAAGCCGGCTTGTCACAAGAGCAGGTGGCAGAAAAAGTGAATGTTTCTGTTATGTCAGTGCAGAATTGGGAAAGTGGAAGAAACAAAATAAAACATTGTCATTTGGAAAAGTTGGCATATATCTATAATATACCTGTCAATATGTTGGTTCAAGAAATGCATAAAGAAGATACGGAAACGCGGTCGGCAAACTGGCCATCGTTTCTCTTTGATGAAAATACGAATGAAATAATCAGTTCGTTGCATTTGAATTTAAAACAACAGGCATTATTTGGGTTGTTGTATTTGTATGAAGCGGAATATCTTAAAGAGGAATATATGAATTTGTATGAGATGAAGGCGGATTTGCAAGCGATACCATATGAATTTATAAACAGTGTTGGTAGTATTCAACTCCTAAATATAGCAGAAGGTTTGCATAATGTGTTGAGATATGTACAGACGGAATTTCTTATGAAAGTGCTTCGAATCAACCCGGAAGAAGAATTTGATATTTGTAAACTTAATAAATCTTTGATTTGTGAGTTTATTGATTCGGGATATAAAAAATTAGATGATTCTGAATGGGATGCGATTGATTTTTTTGATAAATCTTTGAGATTTGAAGTTAAAATGCAAAAAGCAGAAATTATATTGCCGATTTTGGAACAATCTGCATTACATTTGACAGATGACCATTGGAGCAATGAACTTAACAAAAATTTGCCAAAAGAAGTATACAAATTCGGAGATGAAGTGACGATGATTACAGCTGGTCTGCAAACAGTAACGAAATACTATGCAGATGAAGATAGGCATTGGATGTTAGAAATTAATGACAAGGGACGTTCACTTTTGAAATGGTTTAGAAATGAGGAGTGAATAACTTAAATGAACAAAAAAAGAAATTTGGCACTATACATTGATGGAGAAAATGTTCCGGCAAAATTAGGGAATGATATAATAAAAATAGTGCGAAAAATGGGAGTGCTTGACTATGGTAAAGTGTATGGCTTGCAGAAGGATAATAGTACGAGGAAGTGGACGGAGTTTGCAACAAAAACGCCTCATATGAAGGATATTAGATTGTATGGAAATCCGGCTAAAAATAAGGTGGATAATAAAATTAAGAAGGATATATTGAAAGAAACGAAAGAAAAACGTAATATTGATATTGTGGTGTTGGTGTCATCGGATTGCGGATATGTAGAGTGTATCAGACAATTGAGAAACGATGGAAAACGTGTTAACATAATTGGTGAGAAAAAGGCGTGTGAAAGTTTGAAAGAAGCAGGAAATGAGTTTGTGGTTTTGTGAATGCTTATGAAAACTATTTTTTTGAAAGGAGTAAGGTTGAAAAAGAATAGTAGAGGATATCCATTCCATTAAGGACATCACAAAAAGACCATCATATGGTGGTCTTTTAAAATTGAATATGTAGCAAAGTTAAGGTTTATTCAGCAGATGACTTGATTTTATAACCTTGGAACTGTGCCATTAAGAACGCCTGTTCAATTGTAATCTCACGATTAACAGGGAGAACATCACTTTTTCGGTAAAGTTCAGCATTATAGGGTTCCTTATTTTTCAGCATATTGTATAATGCTGTTAGAAGCATTCTTGCTATTGCAATGATTGCTTTCTTGTGACCGCGACGTTTTCTTAAACGAAGATAGCGGTTACGGATTTCAGGATGTTTTTCACTTTTAACCACTGAGTTGGCACATTGAACTAGAAGTGGTTTGATATAACATCCGGCTTTGGAAACCCGGACAGATTTTTTCTTCCCTGCACTTTCATTGTTGGTTGGAGTAAGACCAGCCCATGAGCATAAGTGTTTCGCCGAAGGAAAAGCCTCCATGTTCACACCAATTTCGGAAATGATTCCGATAGCAGTGAATTTATTTTTGAATGATGGAGCGGTTAGGATTAGGTCGAGTTCTTGCTGATAGGGACTGGCGAGCGCAAGGATCAGTTCTTCTAGCTCTGCTTTCCGGGATTCCAAATCTTCAAAATGCTTTTTGATAACCTTTAATTTACCAGCTTGTTCAGGTGTGATAAAACCATCAATAGCGAGTTCCAGTTCAGGAAGTTTTTTCTTCATGGAACCATGAATTAAAGGTTCAATATCAAAAGAAGTATCATCAGGATTTTGGAGAATCTTATCCAGGATTCTTTGAGAACTTTTACCAAAGGTGTCCGAGACAACGGAAGCCAACTGAATGTTGGAAACCGTGAGACAGTTTTGGAGACGGTTCTTCTCGCTGGACATAAAGCAGGTCAGTTTAAAACGATAGCGCATCAGATCACGAAGCTGTCTAATATCAGCGGGTGGCATAAAGCTACCGGCAACAAGATCATGCTTGAAGAGGTCAGCAATCCATTTGGCATCTTTCTTGTCAGTTTTTTTACCACGGATAGCCTTAACATATTTCGGATGAGCAAGGATAATGGAACATTCTTTTTCAAAGACGTTGTAGACAGGGATCCAGTATTTACCGGCAGATTCCATACAGACATCCTTGCAATTACGGTCGAGCAACCATTTCAGCAACTCTTTCAGGCCTTTCGTGTAGGTTGAAAAGTGATGGCTCTCGTAGGTGGTAACGCCTTGCTTATCGGTTTTAGCGATGCAGGCCACTACAAAGTTTTTGTGGACATCGATGCCGCAACAAATTTTGTACACGATTTTTAAAGCCATAGGGACTCCTTTCAGAATGGAAACATTCGACAGAATTATAGGGAGAGACAGCATTGACTGAACGCCCGAGCCATAAACGAAGTAGTTTATACAAAGATAAGATTACGTGC
>CAYVCL010000127.1:0-4406 GCA_964450185.1 uncultured Lachnospiraceae bacterium
TATTGATACGGCAGGTCTTCGAAGAAAGAATAAGATTAAAGAAGAACTGGAAAAGTACATGATTGTGCGTACGGTTAGTGCGGTAGAACGTGCCGACGTGGTTATCGTGGTAATTGATGCGCAGGAAGGCGTTACCGAACAGGATGCCAAGATTGCCGGAATTGCCCATGAACGAGGCAAAGGTGTCATTGTAGCAGTGAATAAATGGGATGCAGTGGAAAAAGACGACAAGACCATGAACAAGTTCAGTGCAGATATTCGCAATACCCTGTCTTTTATGCCATATGCAGAATTAATGTTCATTTCTGCAAAAACAGGTCAGAGAATGCCTAAGATTTACGATACCATTGATATGGTTATTGAAAATCATGCATTGCGTGTGGCAACTGGTGTGTTAAACGAAATTATGTCCGAGGCAGTGGCAATGCAGCAGCCGCCATCAGACAAGGGAAAACGTTTGAAACTTTACTATATTACACAGGTTGCAGTAAAACCGCCTACCTTTGTTATTTTCGTAAATGACAAAGAGTTGATGCATTTTTCATATACAAGATATATTGAAAACAGAATACGAGATGCCTTTGGTTTCAAGGGAACCCCGCTAAAATTTATTATTCGCGAAAGAAAGGAAAAATAAGCAGTATGGAACGTTTAATTTGTCTGGCGATTGGATATGGTTTTGGGTTATTACAGACAGGATATTTATATGGAAGAGCAAAGGGAATCGATATCAGAGATCATGGTAGTGGAAATGCCGGAACTACCAATGCGCTTCGTACGTTAGGTAAAAAAGCAGGTCTGATTACATTTTTGGGAGATGCTTTTAAATGTGTATTTGCAGTATTGCTTGTCTGGGCGTTATTTCATAATTCCTGTGCAGACATTATGCCATTATTAAAGCTGTATACCGGAGCCGGTGTTATTTTAGGACATAATTATCCTTTCTATTTGAAATTCCGTGGGGGAAAAGGAATTGCAGCATCTGCAGGTATGTTTCTTTCCTTTGACTGGATTATTGTCGGCTGTGCATTGGTAACCTTTTTGGCAGCATTTTTACTTACCAGCTATGTTTCTGTAGGTTCTCTGTTGATTTATACAGGATTTATGATAGAAATTGTTGTGTTAGGACAGATGGGATACTTTAATGTAACTCAGCCGGTATTAAACGAAATGTACATTATCGCAGCGTTGCTTACGATTCTTGCATTCTACAAGCATCGTGCAAACATAGGAAGACTCCTTAAAGGAGAAGAAAATAAAACAGTTCTGTTTCATAAAAAGCAGGGAGAAGAATAATGAAAAAAATTGGAGTTATCGGGGCAGGAAGCTGGGGAACAGCTCTTACCGTTTTATTAAATAACAATGGACATCAGGTGACTGTATGGTCTGCCATTGAAGATGAGATTAAAATGTTACAGGAAGAACGGGAACATAAGGATAAGCTTCCGGGTGTTGCTCTTTCTGAAAAAATTCAGTTTACAACTGACTTGCAGGAAGCCATTGAGGGCAAAGATTTGTTGATTCTGGCAGTGCCATCACCATTTACAAGAAGTACCTCAAAACGCATGAAAGAGTTTGTGGCAGAGAAGCAGATTATTGTAAATGTGGCTAAGGGAATCGAAGAAGATTCCATGAAAACGTTAACAGAGATTATTGAAGAAGAAATTCCACAGGCTGTTGTGACGGTACTTTCCGGTCCAAGTCATGCAGAAGAAGTGGGAAAAGGTCTTCCGACCACTTGTGTAGTGGGAGCAAAAGACGAAAAGATAGCAGAATATATTCAGGAAACATTTATGAATCACGTATTTCGTGTGTATACCAGCGATGACATACTGGGCATTGAATTGGGTGGCGCATTGAAAAATGTAATTGCGCTAGCAGCAGGTGTGGCAGATGGATTAGGTTACGGAGATAACGTGAAAGCTGCTTTGATTACCAGAGGAATTTCAGAAATTTCCAGACTTGGTGTTGCCATGGGTGGTCGCAAAGAAACTTTTGGCGGACTGACTGGAATTGGTGATTTAATTGTGACATGTGCCAGTGTACATAGCAGAAACCGCAAAGCAGGAATGTTGATTGGCCAAGGCTATACCATGGAAGAAGCTATGAAAGAAGTGAAAATGATAGTGGAGGGTGTATATTCTGCCAAGGCAGCCCTTCAGTTGTCAAAGAAATATAACGTAGAACTGCCAATTATTGAGCAGGTTGCAGCCGTGTTGTTTGAAGGGGCAGAACCGAAGGATGCAGTAGATGCACTGATGGGCAGAGAGAAAAAGAGTGAATTGGAAGGCTGAAAGGAGAAAAGATGGAAAATAAGACAGGATTTAATGGATCAGAAAGTTATGTAGCTTCACCTGAACTGATGGCAAGTGTAAATGTTGCCATTGCATTGGAAAAACCGCTGTTAATTAAGGGTGAACCGGGAACAGGAAAGACTATGCTTGCTCAGGCGATTGCCCAGTCTTTAGGAAAAGAACTTTTAATCTGGAATATCAAATCTACCACAAAAGCGCAGGAAGGTCTTTATGTGTATGATACCATTCAAAGACTTTATGACAGCCAGTTTGGAGAAGAAGGCGTAGATGATATTGGGCATTATATTAAACTTGGGAAATTGGGGGAAGCCTTTAAGTCTGACAATGATCCGGTTTTGTTAATTGATGAAATTGATAAAGCAGATTTGGAATTTCCAAATGACCTTTTATGGGAATTAGATAAGATGGAATTTTATATCCATGAAACAAAAGAAACCGTAAAGGCAAAGAAGCGCCCTATCGTGATTATTACTTCCAACGCAGAAAAAGAGCTTCCGGATGCTTTCCTGCGTAGATGTATTTTCCATTATATTGAATTTCCGGACAAAGAACTGATGGAAGAAATCGTTAAAGTACATTTTCCTGATTTGAAAGATAATTTATTACAGGAATGTATGGAACAGTTTTACTGGATTCGCAGCTTAAAAGATATCCGTAAGAAACCAAGTACTTCTGAATTGGTAGACTGGATTCAGGCATTGTTATTAGGCGGAATCAGTGCAGAAGAAGTAAAAGAAAAAATGCCATTTGTAGGGGTACTGTTAAAGAAAGATGAAGATTTAGCTGTATTTAAGAAAAGGAGATTAGATGTTTAGTCCATTTTTTTATGTGTTAAAAGCCAAGGGGCTGGAAGTTTCTACGACAGAGTGGCTGACTTTGATGAATGCACTAAACAAGGGACTTTGTGGGGCTTCGCTGACGCAGTTTTATTATGTGGCAAGAATGATACTGGTCAAATCGGAAGCGGATTATGATCGGTTTGACGTGGCATTTGAGGAATATTTTAAAGATTTCAAATATTATGCAGATATTCCGGATGCAATTCGAAAATTTCTGGATAAGCCGGAAGTGGAGCAGGATCATTCTAACGATGAATTGTTTAAACCACGTTCCGAAGAACTTTCCAAAGAAGAAATTGAGGGAATGTTTGAGGAGAGAAAGACAGAACAGAAGACAGAGCATAACGGGGGAAGTTACTGGATTGGTACCAACGGAACTTCCACCTTTGGTCATAATGGAAAGCAGCCGGGTGGAATTCGAATTGGAGGTCAGTCCGCCTTAAAATCGGCTTTTCAGGTGGTTGGTGACAGACGTTTTGCGGATTTCCGTAATGATAAGGCATTAAATATCCGTCAGTTTCAGGTGGCATTTCGAAGATTGCGCCAGTTTTCTTCGAAAATTGAAGCACCGAGAACCGAACTGGATTTGGATGGAACCATTGATTCTACCTGTAACAATGGTGGTTACTTAAAGTTGGAATTTGAAAAGCCGAGAAAGAATACTGTAAAATTACTGCTGTTATTTGATTCCGGCGGAACGATGATGCCTTTTAGTAACTTGTGTAATAATTTATTCCAGGCAGTTCACAAGGCAAACCATTTTAAGGATGTAAAAACCTATTACTTCCACAACTGTATTTATTCCCATGTGTATAATTCACCGGAATGTGATTATGGTGACTGGGTGGAAAGTGAATGGCTGTTTAAGAATTTAGATGCAGATTATAAGGTGATTATCGTAGGAGATGCCCAGATGGCACCGGAAGAATTGTTCCA
Source organism: uncultured Lachnospiraceae bacterium (assembly GCA_964450185.1). GTDB lineage: Bacteria > Bacillota > Clostridia > Lachnospirales > Lachnospiraceae > RUG11237. The sequence continues at coordinate 4,091 of CAYVCL010000127.1, forward strand.
CAACACCGGAAATTACCGTGGACCAAACAATGGTTTGAGCGGTTATGAATGGCTTACCTGGTATACCAAGAAATTCAAAAAGGTAGTGTGGCTGAATCCACGTTATCATGCCAATGTGGCGAAATTAGACTGGCTGGAAGCAGAACAGGCGATTGCAGGATTGATTCGTATGTTCCCATTGTCAGTAGATGGGTTGAAATATGCCATTGAGGAATTGATGAGTACAAAAAGATAATATATAAAATAGAAAGAGGGAAGAAAATTGAGGTGACCCCCAAAAGTTAGACTTTTTAAGCGTAGCAGTTTTGATGGCTGC
>CAYVCL010000128.1:0-4304 GCA_964450185.1 uncultured Lachnospiraceae bacterium
CTTTCATTACTATTTGTGCCGCCAACTCAAAGGCGGCGGAATGGAGATTTTTATGCAAAAATGTTCATTGAATGGGGATTTGCGTAGAAATTTGCGATAAACTAACGGGGATTTGCGTGGAAAATGGGTTTACATGAACGGGGATTTGCGTTATACTATGCTCAGAAAGGTGATTTTATATGGATAAAACAGTGTTTAAAAGAAAAATATATGACGAAATACTCGAATGGAAAGAAAAACGTAGTGATAAATATGCGCTTCTGATAAAGGGTGCTAGACGAGTTGGAAAATCAACTATAGCGGAAGAATTTGCCAAGAAGGAGTTCAAATCATATATCTTGATTGATTTCGCACATACAAGTAAAGCAATTATAGAATTATTTGATGATACGTATAACTTGGATTTTTTCTTTTTGCAATTGCAACAGTTAACTGGAGTCAGATTATATGAGAATGAGTCAGTAATTATATTTGATGAGGTCCAGCTGTTACCAAAGGCCAGGCAGGCAATCAAGTACCTTGTAGCTGACGGAAGATATAAGTATATTGAAACGGGCTCTCTTTTATCCATAAAAAAGAACACAAAGGATATATTGATTCCTAGTGAAGAACATAAGATATCCATGTATCCAATGGATTTTGAAGAATTTTTGTGGGCTATTGGTGATGAAATTACAGCGGACACAATCAGGATGCTTTTAAAAGGCAAAAGAGCTGCAGGAAATACAATGCATAGAAATCTGATGCGTATTTTTAGATTATATATGCTTATTGGTGGAATGCCACAGGCTGTAGAAACATATTTGGAACATAATAATCTACAGGCGGTCGATGAAGCAAAGAGAGAAATCGTAGACTTATATGAAGAAGATTTCACGAAGATAGATGGTACGGGGCTTGCTGGGGATATATATGATGCGATTCCGGCAAGTCTTAGTGGGAATGCATCCAGATATGTCTTGGCAAATGCGAGAAACGGAATGCGTGCAGAGCAGGTGCGTCAATTAGTGCCGGATATACTTAATTCATACACGGTAAATATAGCATATCATGCCAACAATCCGGGAGTAGGAATGTCATTAGAAAAAGACGGCGGACGATACAAACTATTTACATCTGATGTTGGTCTATTCGTGACGCTTGCGTTTAAGGATAAAATTTATACAGAAAATGTAATCTACAATAAGCTGCTTTCGGATAAACTAGAAGCTAATTTGGGATATGTCTATGAAAGCGTTGTAGCACAGATGCTAATAGCCAAGGGAAACAATCTGTTTTATTATACGATGCCACGTGATACATCAAATCATTTGTATGAGATAGATTTCTTAATCGCTACCGGAGATAAAATCAGTCCGATTGAAGTGAAGTCAGGAAACTACAGAGAACATAAATCATTGGATGTATTTTGTGACAAGTACAGCGGTCGTATCAGAGATAAATATGTTGTGCACACTAAGGATTATAAATGGGAGAATGGTATTCATTATCTGCCAGTATATATGGTACCGTTTTTGTAGAAGAAAGCTATGGTTTTTGAATAGCGGTTAAAAAGTAGGAAGTTATTTAGATTTTTGGTAGAAAAAAAGAGATCTATATCTATAAATGAAGCTGTCGCTTCACGAATTTTTATTCGTGAAAGCGACAGCCCCAGTAATTTTACTTATTCAAAGGAATTAACTGTTTCATAAGGACAGTTTGTAAGGTCAATATTATAGCCGGCAATCTGGAAACCTGTCAATTCATCTAAATTTAAAATTTGAGAGAAAGCTCCGGAGTCAATGCTATATTTTTCATCTTCTTCTGAACTGTAGGCGGACATACCGTACTGAACTTCAAATTTTTTCTCACCCAGATAGAAAGCAGTTACATTTCCTAAAGGCATAAGCCTTTCGTCTTCTGGAAGTGTAGCAATAATATCATCTTCTGTTTCCATGGTTGCTTCTACATAACGATGAACGACCCAAATTCCATTTTCATCCACTGCAAATGTATCGTCATCACATGCAGGAACGACTGCTTGCAAATCAAACAGTGAAATTTTATCTGAATTTTCCACATATACTTTATAGGATAAAGGTGAGATTTCAAGGCTTTTTATTGTAAAATTATATTCTCCTAAAGAAATCTCTTTGTTGATGTCATAGATTCTTTTGGTACAGCCATTGGAAAGATCCCAGGAAAGATCCCAGTTTCCTTCTGCCAGTATGGTTGGGGTGGCATCCATTTTTTCATCGTACATGGTAAACTGTTTGATAGACAGATTCAAGGTAGTATTTGAAAAGGTTCCACCACAAGGCATTAATTGACAAGAATAGACAACGGTATGGTCATCTTTAATTTCCGCAACCTGACTGCAGGAGCTAAATCCCAAGCCGGAATCAGCGGTTACGTCTATGTCTGTAAATGCAATACCTATATCAGAACTGATAGTTGCATTTTTTTGAACAGGTGTATATTCCTCACCGAATTCAGCTTGCACATAAATATATGCACAGTTTTCATCTGCTAAAGTTTGCAGGATGGTAACAGTAATGTCTTTATCTGTAACAGATAAAGTATTGTTCTCTGATGTTCCGGTAGGAATGGAAGAAAAGCCCTGTTCATTTAACTGCTGCATGGTAGAATCGTCATTTTCCACACCAAATTTTTGGGCAAGGCCAGGATCCCACAAATGCGCCGCAGCCAGAGCAACCCCGCCGGTTGCCAAAATTCCAATGCAGGCAGCCGCGGCAATTTTTCCTGCACGAGATGTGATTTTTGCTAATTTTTTGTTAGTCCCTGATTTATTCATAAAATTATCCTCCCTGTTTTTTTGCAGAATTGACCGGTTCAGTTCTGTAGAAGGCTTTACCTCAGGGTTCATGGCAGTTTTTAATAAATTGTTGAAATCATATTTCATATCCATCTTCCTCCAAACCTTTTTTTAACTGTTTTCTTGCCAGGTGTAATCTGCTTTTGATAGTTCCCTTGGGTAAATGCAGTGCCTGGGCAATTTCTTCGATTTTCATCTCACCAGTGTAATACATACAAGTGACTATTTTTAATTTTTCCGGTAATGCATTGATATGACCGCTTAGTTTATGCAATAGTTCCTTCTGCTCCAAATCCTGTTCAAGATTTACATTACTTTTGAATTGTCACTTCTAACCAGTCGGTGACTCAACTGGATAGCTTTTAAAAATGTATCCTGATAGAGATCATCTGCATCTGTCTGATTCATGGTGAGTCGATAGCAAAATTTATAAATATCGTTGCCATAAACTGTGATGAATTGGTTTAGCATATGTTCTCTCACAGATAAATCTCCCTTCTTATTATAGTTTCTTAAAAGGCCTTTCACATATATTCTGTCATGAAATAGAAAAAGGTTCAATTTATTCTGGATATTTTTGGAAATATTTTATTTCTCTTGACAATTATTTTAATTACTGTAAAATAAGTTAGGAAACTAACAAAATGGAGGAGATCTTTTGGAAGAGAAGCATATTGGAAAAGAAATTATCATATTATCTCATGGTATCAAACGCCAAATGCAAGAAACCGCGGAGTCTGTGGGAATCACAGGGACGCAGAGCAGGGTTTTGCAGTATATTTCTGAGGAAAGCAAAACAAGAGAAGTGTTTCAGAAAGATATTGAAGAAGCTTTTCAGATTCGTCGCTCCACAGTAACGCAGATATTACAGTTGATGGAGCGGGATGGACTGATTGAGCGGAAAAGTGTTGCAAGAGATGCAAGATTAAAAAAGTTGGTTTTGACTGCAAAGGGCTATGAGATTGATAAGGTCATGAAAGGACAAATTTCCCATATGGAAGAAAGAATTATCAAGAATATTTCTAATGAAGAAAAAGAAATGCTGTTGACAATTCTTGAGAAAATTAGAAAGAATTTAGAGTAAGGAGTGAAGACAGATGGTAAAAACAATACTGGCACAGGTAAAAGAATTTAGAAAATCTTCTATTTTAACACCGCTGTTTATGTTGTTGGAAGTTGTAATGGAAACGTTTATCCCGCTTTTGATGGCTTCTATCATTGACAATGGAATTCAGGTAGAAGGTGGAAATATCCGTCATATTTGCAAAATGGGTGTGTTTATGATACTGGCAGCAGTCATTGGGTTATATGCAGGTGTGATGGGCGGTAAATATGGTGCTAATGCATCTGCAGGTTTGGCAAGAAATTTAAGAAAGGCAATGTTTGAAAATATTCAGAATTTTTCATTCTCAAACATTGACAAATAAAGTACACATGGACTGATTACCCGACTGACTACCGATGTAACAAACGTACAGAATGCATACCA
>CAYVCL010000129.1:0-4257 GCA_964450185.1 uncultured Lachnospiraceae bacterium
TTCACATCTGTTCTATATAGTATGTTTTCTTATCTAAATGACATTGTATGAGCGTCCTGTCAACCACTTATCCCTTCTTCAACGCCTTCGTAATCTCCGCAATGTAAAGACAATGATAATCCTTATTCGGATAGTAAGTTGCATCAAATGATGCATCTTCCAGACATTCTTCCTTCATTTCCTGTACGTACATTTTTTTGCATACTAAAACAAGTTCTGCTTCTTCGAAGTATGGAGTTCCTTCTTCGTAGGCTAATGTCAGACCTGCTTTGGCGATTTTGTCTTCATCTCTGCCGGAGATTTTGCCGCAAAGGTTTAGGGCTTCTCTGTATTGTTCCGGGAGGAAGGATACGGTTAGGGTGTCGTTGGCATCTACGAATTCTTTGGTGTATCTTTGTGGGCGGATGTACATGGTGATGGCATTTTTATTCCAAATAAATCCTACACTGCCCCAGCTTGCGGTCATTGTGTTTGCTTTTTCTTCATTTCCTGCGGTAATCAGCATCCACTGTTTGCTGATTTTGGTAAATGGGTTAAATTCTAATTGGTTTACATCGATTTCTTTAAAACTCATAATTTCACTCCTGACTTAAATTTCTTACTTTATCATAATATTTTCAACTTGGAACGTCAATGCATGTTTTTATGCTTTTCATGCTGGAATTTATAATGCATACATGATTATGCGTAAGCAGCCTATTGGTTTTCATTTTTCGGACATAAAGAAAAGGACCGAATTCGGTCCTTTCTTCTAACATTTTTAATCATCCAGCCCCATAAGAATGCTGTCTATTTCTGTCCAATCATCCTCAGATAACTGAGCATCTGAAATGAAATACATTTTATTTACTGCTTCTTTTACGTCTATCTGTTCTAACACACCTTCCATTGCTTCTAAGGAAAGTTTTGCACATTCTGTTTCCATGGATGTACGTTCTTCGTCAGATACTGTTGTTTTATCTACAGAGCCATATTTTTCCTGATATGTAGTTAACACACCTGTCAATGGTTCTTCTATTACTTCAAACAGATTCAGTGGATAAAGGTCCATTTCCATTGTTCCGGAACCTGTATCTGTCATGGTAACACTTCCAAATTCCCATTTTGTTTTTGCAAGAACTTTTTTAGAAAATTCTACATACTGTGCATAAGTTTCCTGATCAACATAGGTTTTATCTACACTTATGTAATACAGCAACGCATCTGCCATATATCCTGCTACGGTTTCGTATGTTTGTGTACCTTCTTCTTCTGTATAGCCTAACTGAACATATTCTGTATAATCTCCATGATAGCTGGCATTGAGGAAGCTATTTATGTAAGTCTGATATGTTTCACTGGTTGTCATTCCCCCAGTATAATCAGTGGCAAATACTCCATTCGATGCCACATCAGTTAAATAGTATTCTGCATGTGAACATGGGTACACTGTGTAATCATTATCAAATACTCCTATGGTAACATGACACTTATATTCTTCACTGTTGGTAAGTCCATAGCTATATTCTACAAAATCACTCTCTGTTTCTTTGCTATCTGGTTCACCGTATGCTGCCTCAATGTCTGCCGGCTTACTTGCTTTACTGATTCCGCCCGGATAAACCGCATCAACTTCACTGGATGTGATACGTAAGTAGGATACCATACATTCTTCGATTGGTGCTTCTTCCTCAGATAAATTCATAACTGACATCGTTATATAGTTTTCACTTTCGTCATTAAACAATTCAAAAGTATTCGATTCTGCACCCGGACTCACTTTAAAGTCATCTTTGTTTTCATAATTATTTGAAATATGCCAGCCATCGTTTATAAATTCAGAAGCTTTCATTGGAAAAGTATAGGATTTTCCATAAATTATAAATTCTCCACTCTTGATGTCTGTGCTGATTGCTTCTGCGGCTTTTTTCGCTTCTTCCGCTACCTTTTGTTGTTGACCGCTTCCAGCACTGCAGGCTGTAGTTGCTAAGCACAACAAGCCACATAAGGTTATCGCTAGTATCTTTTTCATTTCCTGTTCCCTCATCTTTCTTTTTACATTTTTCCAAAGGAAAATTTTACTATATATTTTTGTTTATTGCAATTACAACATTTTCACTTTTGTTATTCTTTCACAATAGCCAACGCCTCATTCATAATCTCCGGCATTTCATAGGTAGATGCATAATCTGCAAATACTGCACCGTGATTTTTTCCCTCTGCTGTCAGGTAAGTTACCTCTATACCTGCTTCTGTAAGATTTGTCTGAAATTTTTGCGCATCAAAGCGTAAAATATCTTCATCCCCTACCACCATAACTGTTTTTGGAAAATTCTTTAACTGCTCTTTTGTGGCTTTTACCGGACTTGCCAGTGGGCTTTGGGTATCACCGCCATTGTACTGGCTTCCCCATTCTATCAAAGAATCAAAAAATTCCCGGTCAAAATCACTGACACAGGTGATTTCCTCATTTTCCATGGAAGTATCCAGCCATGGGGACATTAAAATCAGTCCCTCCGGCATGCCGTAAGTTTCCCCAAAATCAAGTACGGAGGCAACGGTCAGATTGGCTCCAGCGGAACAGCCTACAAATAAAACTTTGTCATACTTTTCCATGGTTTCTTTATATATCTGTTCCATAAAGGCTAATGTTTCTGCATATGTTGTATTAATTGGATAGTCCGGCACAAGATGGTCATATCCTAAGGCCTCCCCCAGTGCTGCTCCAAACTGTTCGTGGTAATCATTTTTTTCAACCACAAATCCTCCGGAATGGAGAAAAATAACACAGCCTTCGGATTTCTGTGTTTCTTCTTTTGAAGAAGGCTCTTTCTTGTCTGCCTGAATATTATCCTGCTGTGTGTTCTCCGGCTTGCGGTTATCCGACTGCTCCTGCCCTTTGGCTTCCTGCCCAGAATGTGCCTTACTATTTTGATAAATTCCCAATACCGCTGCCACTAAGAAAACTACAACTACTACAGCTCCAATTATTTTCATTCCCTGTTTATGCGATGACATCTCCATACGCTCCTTTTACCACCTTAATCAAATCCTCCGGGCTTAATTCCAACTGGGTGCCCAGTTTGCCTCCACTAACTATAATTTTCTCATGTTCTTTGGCACTTTCCTGTATTATGGTTTTAAACAGCTTTTTCATGCCGATAGGTGTGCAGCCACCGCGAATGTAGCCGGTCAGTGCCTGAATTTCTTTGACCGGCACCAGTTCTATGCTTTTTTCTCCTACTACCTTCGCTGCCTTTTTAAAATCGATTTCCTTATCTACAGGAATGGTAAATACGTAGTGTTCCTTGCTCTTTCCCACTGCCACTAAGGTTTTAAAACTGATTTCGTAAGGCTGGTTCATTTTGTCTGCAATATGAACTCCATCAATAAATTCGTCACATTCATAAGTATTTACCTGATAAGAAATTTTATTTTTATCTAAAATACGCATGGCATTGGTTTTTATTTCCTTTTCTTTTGCCATTGTAGTGCTCCTTTCTCTGCATTCCCAAACTCTGCTATTTTGCAAAGGTCGGCTTTGTTCCCATATTCTCCGGATAGAAAATACGGTTTTCGTAAATCAAATCTATAATGCCTTTATTGGATTTTAATTTGGTCACTGCACAATTTCTATGTACACCGCTTCCCCAGAAATCCTTTTTTGTTTTATTGCCAATGCTGCTTAACAGACCTTTCAAAGCTGCTCCATGAGTGGCGATTAAAACCGTTTTATCTTCCAATTCCGGATTACTTGTAATTTCCTTCAAAAATTCTGTGGTGCGGCTGCATAAATCTTCGATGCTCTCGGTGCCATTTTTTGCCACATACTTTTCCGGTGCCTGAAAGAAATATTCAAATTCCGGGTCCGGAATCTCATAATTATCCTTAGAACATCCCAAGCCTTCGTATTCGCCAAAACTTACTTCCTGTATTCTTTCATCTGCAACCAATGGAATCTCTCTTTCTCCCACAATAATTTCTGCTGTTTTATAAGCACGTTTCAAAGGACTGGTATAAGCAATGTCAAAAGGAATTTCTGCCAAGGCTTCTGCTGTAATTTCTGCAAGTCGGATTCCTACCTCATTTAACTCGGTATCTGCCCGTCCCTGCAATTTACGCAGTGTATTCCACTCTGTTTCCCCGTGTCGTATAATATAAATATCCATAATTTCATCCTTTCATTCTAAACTTGTCCTAAAGATGCAACAAGGCTGCCGTATTGATATGCCCCCTGTCAAGTAGACAGGTTAAATATCTAAAACGAAGTGCTGATGA
>CAYVCL010000130.1:0-4247 GCA_964450185.1 uncultured Lachnospiraceae bacterium
AAAGTAAAAGATTATTTAAGTAAAGCTGGAACTACAATTTTTATTGCATCTATTGTTATCTGGGTGTTATTGAATTTCAATATTCATGGTCTGACAACGGATGTAAGTACCAGCTTTGGCGCATCTTTAGGAAAGTGGATGGAACCAATTCTTCGTCCGGCAGGACTTGGAATGTGGCAGATTGCAGTGGCATTGATTTCTGGAATTTCTGCAAAAGAAGTGGTGGTTTCCGGATTTACCGTGTTGTTCGGAGTGTCTAATGTAAGTTCTCCAGAAGGGGCAAGCGCAATTATGCAGGCGTTGTCTGCTTACGGCTTCGGACCGGTAAATGCCTATGCCATGATGGTATTTTGTCTGTTGTATACACCGTGTGCAGCAACCATAGGAATTATTAAAAAAGAATCCGGCTCTGTAAAATTTACCATAGGAGTCATTGTATTCCAGCTAGTACTGGCATGGCTTGCAGCAGTGTTAGTTTATCAGGTGGGAAGTCTGATTTTTTAAAGTTTTACATAAGTAAATATTGACGAAACAAGGGTTATATGTTTAAATGAAATGCGAATGATAAAATTTTAACATATGACCCTTTTACTTTGCTTAAATATGGAGGAGAGAACATGAGCTTTAGAGGTCTTGACACAGAAGTGCGTAAACTTAGAAAAGAAACATTCAAAGAAATAGCGAATCTTGCATATAACTCAACGGACATAATCAACGATTTGGAAGCGTTGCCGTATAAAATGACAGATGCTGAAAATCCAAGATTTTGGGAGAGTATCTATCGTGAACGTGCTGTAGTCAGAGAAAGACTTCGTCTTGCCATGGGACTTTCTCTGCGTCCGGAAGATAAACCGGTGCATGCGACAGAGGGTGTAGATGAAAGTAATATTGCAGAGAAATATTATGAACCACCTCTTATGCAGGTAATTCCATCTGCATGTAATGCCTGTGCGGAAAATATGTTCATTGTGACAAATCAGTGTAAGAGCTGTACTGCGCAGCCTTGTGCAAAGGTATGCCCAAGAGGTGCCATTTCTTTAGTAGATGGAAAATCTTATATAGATCAGGAAAAATGTGTAAAATGCGGAAAATGTAAAGAAGTATGTCCTTACGATGCCATTTCAAAACAAGTGCGTCCATGTGCGGCAGCCTGTGGTGTCAATGCCATTGTAAGTGATGAATACGGCAGAGCCTGCATTGATAGTGAAAAATGTGTATCCTGCGGTATGTGTATGGTAAATTGCCCATTTGGAGCGATTGCTGACAAATCCCAGATATTCCAGTTGATTCGTGCCATTCAGTCAGGACGTGAAGTGATTGCTGAAATTGCACCGGCATTTGTGGGACAGTTTGGAGAAAATGTAACACCTGCACAGGTGAAAGAGGGATTGAAGCAGTTAGGCTTTCGTCAGGTATATGAAGTGGCTATCGGTGCGGATGCAGGCGCAATGGCAGAAGCGAAGCATTATGTGAAAGAAGTGGTAAATGGTGATTTACCGTTTTTATTAACCTCTTGTTGTCCATCCTGGTCCATGATGGCGAGAAAATTCTTCCCGGAAACCATTGGAAATATTTCCAATGAGTTAACACCGATGGTTGCCACTGCCAGAAAGATAAAAGAAGAACATCCTGACGCAAGTATTGTGTTTATTGGACCATGTGCTTCCAAAAAGCTGGAGGCTTCCAGAAAGAAAGTGCGAAGTGATGTGGACTTTGTAATTACTTTCGAAGAATTAGCAGGTATGTTTTCAGCAAAAAAAATTGTATTGTCAGAATTGGAAACAGATGAAAGTGATGAAATAAACGATGCTACTTCCGCAGGACGTGGCTATGCAGTTGCCGGCGGTGTGGCAGAAGCAATCAGACGGTGTATCGAAGAATATTATCCGGGTACCGAAGTGATGATTGAACATGCAGAAGGCTTAAGCGAGTGTAAGAAAATGTTAACCTTGGCGAAAGCAGGAAGAAAAAATGGATGTCTTATCGAAGGAATGGGCTGTCCGGGCGGCTGCGTAGGCGGTGCCGGTACCAACATTCCGATTGTAAAGGCAAATAAGGAAGTAAAGAAATTTATGGAAAGTGCAGAACGCATCTTGCCATTACCTGAGGAGGAGTAACATCCCATGTTTGAAAAATTTTATCCGGATAGAGAAGTAAACAGTGCCTATGAAATTGATTATGAAGCATTGTACGGGCAAGGCTACCGCGGCTTGATTTATGATATTGATAATACCCTGACAGAACACGGTGCGCCGGCAACCGAGCAGGCAATCGAGTTAATGAAGCGTTTAAAACAAATCGGCTTTGGTGTGTGTCTGTTGTCCAACAATAAAGAAGAACGTGTGAAAATGTTTAATGAACAGATTCATGTGCAGTATATTCATAAGGCAGGCAAACCGAAAACGGCAGGCTATGAGAAAGCAATGCAGTTGATTGGAACAAACAAAGAAAACACCATCTTTATTGGTGATCAGATTTTTACAGATATTTATGGTGCAAAACGGACAGGCCTGCTCAGCTATCTGGTACAGCCAATAGGAAAAAAAGAAGAAATTCAAATTGTACTAAAGCGTTATTTGGAGAAAATTGTATTGCATTTTTATCATCGAAGAATTCAATCATAAAAAGTAGTTGAAAAATAGTAAATTTTAGTATAAAATATAGATGAGTTTATGAGCTTACAGATTGAAAAACGGCTCGGCGTAATTTAAGGAGGAAAACAAAATGGTTTCAGCAGGAGATTTTAGAAACGGTGTAACTTTGGAAATAGAAGGAAATATCTATCAGATTATCGAATTCCAGCATGTAAAACCTGGTAAAGGTGCAGCTTTCGTTCGTACAAAATTAAAAAACATCATCAACGGTGGTGTGGTAGAAAAAACATTCCGTCCAACAGAAAAATTCCCACAGGCACGTATTGATAGAGTAGAAATGCAGTACTTATATGCAGATGGTGATTTGTTCAACTTCATGAACATGGAAACATATGACCAGATCGCATTAAGCAGCGAAGCAGTTGGTGATTCCTTGAAGTTTGTAAAAGAAAACGAAATGGTTAAGATTTGTTCCCATAACGGAAACGTATTTGCAATCGAACCACCATTATTCGTAGAACTTGAAATTACAGAAACAGAACCAGGTGTAAAAGGTGATACAGCAACAGGTGCTACAAAACCTGCAACTGTAGAAACTGGCGCAACTGTATACGTTCCATTATTCGTAAATCAGAACGATGTTATCAAAATTGATACAAGAACAGGCGAATACCTTTCAAGAGTATAATAACAGAGAATAAAATAAAGCTATGATTCCGGACAAGGTTTGGAATTATAGCTTTTTCCATAAATAAAAGGAATAGGAGAAAGAGAAATGAAAGAGATTACAGGACATACAGTACTGACAGGTCTTTTGGGAAGCCCTGTGGCACATAGTATTTCCCCTATGATGCATAATGAGGCGTTTCGCCAGTTGGATTTGGATTATGTATATCTTTGCTTTGATGTAGGAACAGAAAATTTAAAGACAGCAGTGGAAGGATTAAAACAAATTGGCATACGAGGATTTAACTGTACCATGCCTGATAAAAATCTTATGTGCGAACTGGCAGATAAACTTTCACCGGCAGCCAAAATGATTGGTGCAGTAAACACAGTACTTAATGAAAATGGAGTTCTCACCGGATATAACACGGATGGTATGGGATATATGCAGGCAGTGAAAGATGCCGGATATGATATTATAGGAAAGAAGATGACCCTTCTTGGTGCCGGTGGCGCTGCAACGGCTGTATGTGTGCAGGCGGCACTGGATGGCGTGAAAGAAATTAATGTATTTAGTATCCGTGACCAGTTTTTTGACAGAGCAAGACAGATGGTAGACACTATTAATAAGGAAACAAATTGTAAAGCCAGCCTGTATGATTTTGAAGATGAAAGTGTACTGAAGAAAAGTATTGATGAAAGTGACATTTTGACTAACGGAACCAGTGTGGGAATGGCTCCAAATACAGATGCCTGCATTATCAAAGATGCAAGTTTTCTCCATGAAGGACTGATTGTGTCTGATGTAATTTACAATCCAAGAGAAACAAAGCTCCTTCAAATGGCAAAAGCTAACGGATGCAATACCTTTAACGGTTTATATATGCTTTTGTACCAGGGAGCAGAAGCGTTTAAAATTTGGACCGGAAAAGAAATGCCGGTAGAAATTATTAAGGAAAAATATTTTACAAATTAATATAGTAGTAA
>CAYVCL010000131.1:0-4055 GCA_964450185.1 uncultured Lachnospiraceae bacterium
TAACCACATTTACAAGGATTCATGGCAGCCACTACCATCAATTCTGCCGGAAATTCATAGTTTCCGCCCACTCTGGATATGTGAATCACTCTATCTTCCAATGGCTGCCGCAATATTTCCAAGGTTTCTCTCTTAAATTCCGGCAATTCATCCAAAAACAGTACTCCACGATGAGCCAAACTAATCATTCCGGGCTTTGGAATCTTCCCACCGCCTGCAAGGGCATAAGGAGAACTGGTATGATGGGGCTGTAAAAATGGTCTGGTAGACAACAGTGGCGTATCTTTTGGCAGTACACCGGCAATACTGTGTATTTTAGTGATAGAAAAGCTTTCTTCCATGGTTAAGGGAGGCAAAATATCCGGTAATCTTTTGGCAAGCATGGATTTCCCTGTTCCCGGCGGTCCAATCAATAATATATTATGTCTTCCCGCCGCCGCAATTTCCATAGCACGTTTCCCTCTTGTTTGCCCTCTGATATCTGAATAATCATATTCATATCTTTTGCTCCTGGCAAACATATCTGCCATATCCACCTTCTCCGGTTTTATCCTTTCCTTCTGTTTAAAAAAAGCCAATATTTCTGTAATATGCCCCACGCCTATCACTTTAATTCCATCTACCACTGCTCCCTCTTTGGCATTTTCTTTCGGAACTACACAATACTCCATTCCCTGTTCTCTGGCGTGAAGAGTCATTGCCAACACTCCGCAAATTCCGTTCACTTCCCCATTAAGGCTTAATTCGCCCGCCATAAACACACCTTGCAACTTGTTTGCTTCAATTTCTCCCAGCGATGCCAACACCGCTGCCGCAATGGGCAGGTCAAAAGCCGTTCCTGACTTTCGCATATCTGCCGGGGATAAATTTACCGTGATTCTTTTTGCAGGTATCTGCACACCTGTATTTCGTATGGCATTTTTCACTCGTTCTGCCGCTTCCTTTACTTCACTTCCCAAAAAGCCTACCATCAAAAAAGACGGCATTCCCATACTAACATCAGCTTCCACATGGACATTCCTACATTCCATGCCATTCATTGCTCCCGATAAAATTGTACTAAACAAAATACCTCCTATCTTTCAGTTTGTTCTCTCTAGGGATTCTTGGCGAACTGCCATTTCAAATTTCAGAATAAAAAACATACCGAACTTATCTTCGGTATGTTTATTATAACGCATATACAAACACTTTGCAATCTAAAATTCCAAAATATGGTTTCCTATACAATAAGATTTACTAAACACAAATGTCCTTTTACTTTCTTCAAAGTAAACCGTAAGCTTATCACCGTCACATTTCTGCACAATGCCTTGTTTGTATTTTTTATGGTAGACTTTTGCACCCTCTTTTAATTTTTCCACATCATACAACATTTCATTTACAAATCTGGACACGCTTAATTCCTTGTTATATCTTTCTGCGGTGGAATAAATTGTCAGCCGTTTCTTCGCCCGTGTCATCGCCACATAAAACATTCTTCGTTCTTCTTCAATATCTGCGTCTGTCACGGACTTTTTATGAGGAACTATTGTTTCATTTGCATCAATAATATACACACTTTCGTATTCCAAACCTTTGGAACTATGCATTGTGGTAAAGGTCACTGCATTGGATATGTTCTTGGATTTTGCCGCCTGCTTCTTCATTTCTTCCGTATAATTACGAATATGTTCAAACCAGGATTCGTAATCTTTAAAATCCTTTGCCCCTTCTGCCATTTCGTCCAATACATCAGTTAGTTCCGTCAAACTCATTCTGCGATACTCACTGTATTCTTTCAAATAATCGCCATACCCTACTGCATTTTGTATGTAGCGAATAGCCGCATAAGGCGCCATATTCTTCAACATCGCCAAATCGTATTGGAATTTTTCCAATCGTTCTACCATCCAGGATTTATCTTGATAATAGGATTTTAATTTATCAAAATCCACCACTTCTGTTTCCAGAGAATCCCTGCTGATGTATCGCTTTGGTCGATTCATCACCTGTAGGAAATCACCGCGAAGCACCTCTCCTGTTGCCATTCGAATATAGGTAAAAATATTTTTCGCAATCCAATGATTATATAAATTTGGAACTTCATCTCTCATGCGAAAAGGAATATTGTATTCTACCATCTTCTGTGCCAAAAGTCTTGGTTGCGTGTTGGTACGAAACAGTACCGCAATTTCTTCCAACGCCCTGCCCTGTTGTTTTTCCTGAAGAATGTCAGCTATCACCGCTTCCACTTCTTGTTTTTGGGTTTTAAAATGCTTTACTTTGATTTTTTCGCCATCCTCATGAATGGTTTTAATATCTTTTTCAAAACGCTTTGTGTTATTTTTGATTACAAGTCCTGCCGCTTCCACGATATTTCTGGTGGAACGATAATTATAATCCAACACCACACGTTGTGCATTCTGATAATCCTGTTCAAACCCTAACATAATTTCCGGTTTGGCACCTCGAAACTGATAAATACTCTGGTCGTCATCCCCTACAATAAACAAATTGTTTTCCGGTTCTGCAAGAATTCGGATATTGTCGTACTGCACTTTATTAATATCCTGAAACTCATCAATCAAAATATAGGTGTATCGTGCCTGCCAGAACTTCCGCACATCTTCCCTTTGCCTTAGCAAATCGTTGCACATAATCAACATATCATCAAAATCAATCAGTCTTGCGTGTTTTAATTTTGCATCGTAACCCAGATAGATTTTGCGAAAAATATCTGCCGGACAATTTACAGAATAGTAATTTCCAAGATCAATCTTTTCGCTTTTTACCTTGCTGATTTCTGAGGTCAATTCACTGATATAATCATTCTCATCTTCCACTTCCATTTCATATCGATGAATCAATTCCCGCAAGAAATCAATTCGCTGCTCATCTCTTAATATATTTTCCGCCCGCAGTCCATAAGCGTATTTTAAAATAGTAAAATACACTGCATGAAATGTTCCAAAGGTTACATTTGGACGTTGCCCCTCCATCATTCGGAAGAACCGTTCCTTCATTTCCAATGCCGCCGCTTTGGTAAAGGTAATAACCAAAATACGCTCCGGCTGTATTCCACATTCTTCAATTAAATATTTTGTTCTGGAGGTAATGGTGAGAGTTTTACCAGAGCCGGGGCCTGCCAAGACTAGCATAGGCCCCTCTTTGTGTGTAATTGCTCTGTATTGAGATTCGTTTACATTCATAACTATCCTTCTAATTTTGCAATCGCTGCCTGAATACGTACGATGGATTCTTCTTTTCCAAGAATTTCCATTAATTCAGTAGCACCACCCGGTGTCATCTGTTTTCCGGAAACAGCGGTACGTACCGGCCACATTACATATCCGTTTTTATATTCATGTTCTGCGGCAAAATCTACCAGCATCTGATATAACGCATCATTGCTGTAGTCTTCCTGTGTTTCCAATACCGGAAGAATTTCCTTTAATACCTGTAAAGATGTTTCTTCATTTGTCTTCATTTTCTTATGACAATACATAGCTGCATCATATTCCGGTACTGCTTCAAAGAAATCAATATGTTCTTTGATGTCTGGGAACACTTCGATTCTTGTTTTCACCATTGCAGCAATTTTCTTAAAGTCAAGGTCTTTGCTGATAACTTCTTTGATATATGGAAGTGCCATTTCATAGAACTTATCAAAATCCATCGCTTTCATATATTCGCCATTTAACCATTTTAATTTTACCACGTCAAATACTGCCGGTGATTTGCTCATATGTTTGTAATCGAAGGCTTTTACCAATTCTTCTAAGCTGAATACTTCTGTATTATCTTCCGGACACCATCCCAGTAATGCAACAAAGTTCACTACTGCTTCGGTCAAAAATCCCTGTTCGATTAAATCTTCGTAGGAAGAATGTCCACTTCTCTTACTTAATTTTTTATGTTCTTCGTTTGTAATCAACGGACAGTGAACATACACCGGAACTTCCCAACCAAAAGCTTCATACAAACGATTGTATTTTGGAGAAGATGATAAGTATTCATTTCCTCTGACTACGTGCGTAATTCCCATCAAATGGTCATCTACTACATTGGCAAAA
>CAYVCL010000132.1:0-3907 GCA_964450185.1 uncultured Lachnospiraceae bacterium
ACCTCCTAAGTAGATTTTGGTTATTTACCTTGTCTACTTAGGAGGTATCATATCACTATCCAAGCCCTTTGAAGTATAATTATTATTGAATTTAAATCAGAGAATTCATTTTTTCTGCCAGTCGTGTGATGGTTTCTTCAATCATCGCAGAGCTTGCAGAAATTTCTTGTGAACTGGCTGCCAACTGAGAAGTGGTGTTAGCCATTTCAGAAAGAGTATTCAACAATGTGGTAGTGCTTTCGTTTAATTCGTCTAATGCAGGAATTAATTCATCACTCTGTTCTTTTGAATTTTCTACTGCAGTCTTAGTCTGGATAGCCAATTCGCGTACACGGTCAGCAATTACAGCAAATCCTTTTCCGGCTTCTCCGGAACGAGCAGCTTCAATACCGGCATTTAATGCAAGCATATTAGTCTGATTGGAAATCTTAATAATTGCAGTGTTCATTTCATCGTAACCCTTAACAGAATCCTTTACATCATTTAAAGAAGTGCTAAGTTTATCTGAAAATTCCAGTAAATTAGTAATATCAGTAGCAAGAGAAGTGGCATCACTGGCGGATTCATTGTTGCCGTGAGCAAGTTCGGAAATTACCAGCTGAATATTCTGGAACTCTTCCGTAATTTCTGCATATAATGCCTGTTTCTTTTCAGCGTCTTGTTTGAGTTGTTCAGAAAATTCCTGAATTTGTTCTTTTTCTTTGGAAATAGTTTCCTTCAGATACTGTACGCAGTTGGTTGGAATATTCACGCCAAGTACAATAGCTTTTGCCATTTCCTTACAAGTATTATATCCACAAGCGGAGCAGTTGATGGTACGTTGCTGCTGTGTGTGTTTTCCAAGCTTTAAGAAAGCTTCGTCTAACTGACTGGAACTTGGCTCGGAAATGTGCATTACATTTTCCTTAGAGTAGGTGCACATAAAGTCTTCCAATTTCAAATCCTTGAATTGTTCTGTAAACAGTTTCAGACGTTCTTCTTTTTTCAATGCACGATTCCAAGGATTTTTCTTGGATTCGGCCTGATTTCCACCACTTTTTCTTAATTTATGTAATTCGAACAGGATATCTTCGTCATCGGCTTTGGATTGTTCTGTTCCGGTTCCATAGAGGCAACCTTTGGCACAGTTTAATGCATCCACCATAAATGGAAGCTCTTTTCCACCATTTACACGCTTTTTATATTCATCTAAGAAGTGGTAAGCGTGAACATCCCCTTCTATCTGGCGAATAAAGTATTCATTTCCGAGGAAATGTTCTACGTTTTCACGAAGACCGCCAGGAGTAGGGTAAATAGAACCTAAACCATATTCGATTTCGTCGGTTTCTTCCTGAGAACCAAGATTTTCGCCTTTAATGTATTCCATCAGATGTTCGAAAGTCACATTGTACTGGATATACTCTGCGTTTGCAGGGCGTGTGATTTCGGATTTCTTTGCAATACATGGACTTAAAAATGCGAAACGGTCTGTGATGTGCATATATTTCTTTGCGTAAATAGCAGAGCACATCATAGGACTGTGGATTGGTACTAATTTTGGAATCAAATCCGGTACATATTTTTCGATATAGTCTACAATCGCAGGGCATGGCTGAGAAATTCCACCATAGAAATTATGTTCTGTGATGTATTTTAAATAACCCCAAGTGGTAATATCAGCTCCAAAACTTACACTGATAAATCTGTTTACGCCTTTGGATTTTAAATAACCAAGAACCTTTTTGTATTCTTTTGGATAATTGGCAATAAATGCAGGTGCAACTAAAAGGCTGATTTTCTTACCTGTTTTTAAATCGTCAAAAAATTCCTGTGTGTCATCGCGATATTCCCTTGCTTTATGTTCGCAGACACGAATGCAGTTACCACAGTGTATACAAGCATCTCCATCAACTAGTACTTCCTGATGTCCGTCTTTATCAAGTGCTCGGTTCGCAGTGAGAACCGGACAAACAGAAATACAGCGATTACAAGCTGCACAGCTCTCGTTAGTATAAATTAAAGGTGTTTCGTTTGTTTTTATCATGAGCATTTCCCCCTAAATATAGTTTTTCATGAGTAATTACTTCTATGTTACTACAACTGAATATAAAAATCAAACTATATGTACAAAAAAAGGAGGAAAAATAGGGACGAATTGTGAAAAACAACTAAATAAGGAAGCGTGTTTGCCAAGCAAGTGTTGTAATGATACAATGAATACAAAATTATTGGACTTGGAGGATGTTATGAAGTTAGTATCTTGGAATGTGAATGGATTACGTGCTTGTATTACAAAGGGATTTTTAGAGTTTTTTAAAGAGATTGATGCGGATATTTTCTGCTTGCAGGAAACGAAGTTGTCACAAGGACAGCTGGAGTTGGATTTACCTGGTTATCATCAGTACTGGAATTATGCAGAAAAGAAAGGATATTCCGGTACTGCAATATTTACAAAGCAGGAGCCTTTGAATGTAACGTATGGAATTGGCATAGAGGAACATGACAAAGAGGGACGTGTAATCACTGCGGAATTTGGAGATTTTTATTTTGTAACGGTATATACACCGAATTCTCAAAACGAGCTGGCTCGTCTTCCTTATCGAATGAAGTGGGAAGATGACTTTTTAGCTTACGTAAAGGGGTTAGAGCAGAAGAAGCCTGTAATTTATGCAGGGGATTTAAATGTGGCTCATAAGGAAATTGATTTGAAGAATCCGAAAACAAATCGAAAGAATGCAGGTTTTACTGATGAAGAAAGAGCAAAGATGACCCAAGCAATCGAAAACGGTTTCGTGGATAGTTTCCGCTATTTTTATCCGGAACAGGAAGGAATTTATTCCTGGTGGTCCTACCGGTTTCAAGCAAGACAGAAGAACGCAGGATGGCGTATTGACTATTTTATGGTATCAGAAAGCCTGAAAGAACAGATGAAAGATGCGAAGATTCATACGGAAATACTAGGTTCCGATCATTGTCCTATTGAGCTTGATTTATAATTCAAACATCTAGTCCTCGCTGCAGGCACTCTGGCGGGCAAGAATATTTGAAATCATATCGCTAAGGACATCAAGGTCAGAAGACAGTATGGTAAGTTCATCTTCGGTTAAGCATTCGCTTAGTTTGCAGGCGAGGAGAGAAAGATAATAAAGGTTCGAACAATGTTTCATGGTGGGACCTCAAAGGAGTGGTTTGATATTATTGTATGCGGGGGAGGGGAGTTTTGAGAATGTTTTTTGAAGGTTCTCCTCTCTACGCCGCTGTAATAAATTGAGCCTATAATTGCTGATCTGTTTCAGAGGGAATATAAGTGACAATATCCTGAATGTTGCAATTAAGAATTCTGCATAGGTCATTTAAAGTTTTGGTAGACACATCTTTATTGTGTTTTAATCTATGGAGGGTGCTGTGCGACATATGATGCTTATTTGTTAGTGTGTACCAGTTTTCATCTGACTGTTCTAATGTTTCCCAAAATGGTGAATAATCAATCATCATATTACCTCCAATCCATAGTATTTTATGAATTAAGGATAAAATATATTCTTATACTTGAATATCTTCGTAAAAACGAATATAATGTAAAGAGAAGATATAAGGGGAAATAAGGATGGCAGTAATTAATTCTCCTGCATCCGGAAGTCTAAAAGGAGTGGTCACAATGAGTAAATACAATTTGATAATGCTTTTAGGAAACAATAGCAAAACAGAAGAACATGAATTGATTCTTGAATGTATGGATGCATATAAGAAAGTAAGTACAATGGAACTTACAACAGAAGAGTTATATAAGTTTTGCGAAGGCAAAGGACTTGTATTAGCATGATTATTTTGAGGTCGGAAATGGTTCCCGACGCACTCTGAAAAGAGTACCTGAATGAAAAGTCTAATCCCCCAGCTATGCTGGGGAGAATAGGGTAAGAGGAAGTGG
>CAYVCL010000133.1:0-3556 GCA_964450185.1 uncultured Lachnospiraceae bacterium
TAGTTGAAAAGGTAAATACAAACAATAATTATTTGAAAACTTCGAAGAAAGATAAGGTGAACCATGGATTTGGTTTAAAAAATATTATTGCAACCGTTGAAAAGTATCAGGGGGAATACTATATGGATTCTTTAGTGGAAAATGGAGAGCAAATATTTAAAATTAGTATTGCTATCCCAAAGGAGATAAGGCAATGAAAATATGTGTTGTAGAAGATGAAGAAGTATGGAAGAATAAGATACAGGAAATTATTGAAAAATACTGTATAGATAAGAATATTTTATTTCAAATCCATTTGTGTAGTAATGGAAAAGACCTTATGAAAAATAAAGATGCAGATTTGGTATTTTTGGACATTGAACTTGCTGAAGCAGAAAATGGTTTTGAGATTGCTGAGAAGTTGATAGATGCTGGAAAACAATGTAAGATATGTTTTCTAACTTCTCATACAGAATTAGCCCGCTGGGGATATAGAGTAAATGCATTCAGATACATTGATAAAAAACATTTGGAGGAGATAGTAGAAGCACTTGATTCTTTTGTTAAAACTAAAATACAAGAAAGAACTGTTTGCTGTAATGACATTTCCGGTATATGTAGAAAAATAAAATTGGATGCACTTCTGCTTGTTGAAACAAGTGGAAGAAAATTGAGATACCTTATGGTGGATGGCAATGAGTATTTTTGCGAAGGAAGTATATCTGAAATGTCGAAAAGATTGGAAGAATTTGGTTTTTTTCAGATACAGCGGTCATATATAGTCAATATGAAATTTATAGAAAAAGTAGACAGCCGTAAAATTATTTTGTGTAACGGATTGGAGGTAGCGATTGGAAGAACTCATAGTAATGAGTTTAAAAAAGCGTTTTTTAAATGGAGAATGTTGTTTGATAATTGATTAGGAGACATGTTTTGTGATGACTTGTGTCGTTTGTGCAAAAATTGTGTCGTTTGCGCACAGGATATTTCCTTGCTTTTCTTTTTGTGATATAAAATAAATCGTTCGGATAATTTGGGTTAAATTATCAAGAAGAAGGTTTATTTTTTATGATTTAAAGATTAGTATGCCAAGGGAGGTAGAAAGAATGGTAATATCAGACAATCAATTAATCAGAAATCAGTCATATTCAAACGGAAGCACTGTAATCATGGAGAAAAGAACTGAACAGACTAAGGCTTCTGCGAAGAGTGCGGTTCCTGAAAAACAGGCTTTAAGAAGTAACACAAATGACATAGCTGTTATTTATGAAAAGGGTAATCAGAGCAGCTTAAAAATGGTTACATACGCAAAACCAAGTACTGTACAAGCAATGGCATTAAGCAAGAGTTCGATTAAAGATGTTCAAACAAAATTGAATGCTATTGGATATTCTTGTGGTACTCCGGATGGAATTGCCGGAAAGAAAACTAAGGCGGCTGTTACATCTTTTCAAAAATTGTGTGGATTAAAAAATCAAAGTGGCGATATTACAAATGAAACTATAACAAAATTGAATTCAGTGTATAATCGCAGTCAAAAGGGTGTCTTATCCAGAGGATTAAGAAATAACGCCAGTGTCAAAAAAATTGCAAGAAAATTTGAATAAATTGAATTATAATTGTGGTACTCCAGATGGAACTTTTGGTGCGGGAACAGAGACTGCCTTAAAGAATTTCCAAAAGGCAAATAAATTAACAGTTGATGGATTGGCAGGAAGTGCAACATTAAATGCTATACAAAAAGCTGTCAATAATCTTAAGCAACCAGTGACACCATCAAAGGGATTGAGTGAAAACGGATTTAAGTTGCTCGCTTCTTATGAGGCTACAAGTGCGGTCAAAGATAAAAAGGCTTGACCACAACAACTTATACAGCTACTGTGGATAATTTATTAAAGAGACATAACTATACAGCATCTCAGAATGAATATGATGCATTGGTTATAGCTGTGTATAATAGACCAGCATTAGCAAAAGAAGGTCATGCACTAGACACTCTGATAAAGAATAACAATCGAAATAAAGATGATTGGCGGACAACGCTTATAAATGAATATAAGGGGTTAAAAAATTGGAAGACATATGGTAAAGGATGGAATAATAGAATCGAAGATGAATTGGAACTTTATTTTGATAAAGATTATGTAAGAAATCATTAGTAACATGATTACGGTATTGTTTTCGATTTAGTAATTTTGGTTGCATCAGTATAACTGTTGCAACCAGAATTGTGTGTGAACATATTTTGATATTTTTCATTATTTTATAGAAAAGCCAGAACAGCAGAACATTAACACGCTTTGTTAATAAGCTAAATGCTGAATGAAAATATTCGAATTTGTAAGGATAGGAGGATGAAAAATGGTGCGAGTACAAGATGTTTCTTTTAAAGATTGGAATCCAATAGGAAAACCTCGTAAGAAACCAAAGGAAAAAAGCGAAAATATGTCGGAAAGTGTTAAATGTGGAACTTCGAATGTAGCAGACTTAAGCAAAAAAAATACATTAAAAAAGGCAGACCCATTTGGAGTGGCAGCAACACTAGAATTAACGCATAGTTATGTTAATGATAATAACTATACCAAACAATATAGTGCCGATAAGGAAAGTAACTTTCTGAGTAAAAAAGCTGATGGAGGTATTGATTATGAATAAGAAAAAAATAACTATATTGGTATGTACTCTTTTTATGGTGTTTAGTTTAGGTGCTTGTGGAAAAGTGAAAGAAGATGAATTTGTCGTAACGCAGCAGGAAAGCAGTATGCAGATAAGTGAGAGTGCAGATTCAGAAATAAATGAAGATGAAAATACAGTGAATACGGATTCGGAGACAAAAAAAGATGAAGACATAAATACAGAAAATTCATCTATAAATCAGCAGGAAAGTAGTCCGCAGGTGGTTGAAAGTATAGATGAAGAAATGACATCAGAAGAACTATTAGATTTATTTATCAATGGTTCAATAGATGCAGTTGATTCCAAAGATATGACTTCAAAGTTTAACATTGCTGATTTTAACATAGGTTCTGAAGGATGGGATTCATATTCTATTGGGGAGAAAATTGACCTTGACAATGATGGAGAAAATGAACTAATAATTTGTGGCACTTATGGTGGAATATACCTTGATGCTCGTGATAATAAGGTATATACTTTTGCTATGGGAGATGGCAATGCGAATATGCTTTCATATACCTATTATAATGGAGAAATATGGATTATGTACAGTAATAGCATGAATGAGGGGTATGAATGCTATCATATGGAAAAATATGAAGGTGCTGACAATTTAGTTGCTGAAATGAGTTTTAGTGCGGAACTTGTTGATGCAAATAATCCAGAGGATGGAATGAAATACTTATTGAATGGGAAAGAAATTTCTTATGATGAATATACAGCATTTGGTAGCAAAATTTTTGCGGCTGAAGAAAGTACAAACTGAAAGCATATAAAAGGCATCGCAAAGGGGCATATCAATTATCTTGCCCCTGTATCTTTGTTTCGGTAAGGTTGGCTGGCGTTCAATGTCATTTAGATAAGAAAACATACTATATAGAACAGATGTGAAAAAATATCG
>CAYVCL010000134.1:0-3534 GCA_964450185.1 uncultured Lachnospiraceae bacterium
GGGATTTTTCATTCAGATTTGAATGAATCCGTTGACATGTTTAGAATAGCATACTCTAAAAAGAATGTCCAGCCCTACATGCCACTTAAACCGTAAATTTCTTGTCTTTCTATCGCTAACATGCTAGTATAAATTCTGAACCAAAAATCACTTACAAAACAGGAGATTCCTTATGAAATTCCAAAAGAAAGATACTTATTGTTTTCTTGAAAGCTATCAGGAAAATGATTCTAATATAACTGTACCTGCTTATCACGAAACTCTGCCAGTAACTAAAATTGGGGCAAAGGCTTTTTTAAGCTGCAAAAGTATTGTTCATTTGTCCTTGCCGGAAACCGTTGAGGAAATTGGTGACTGGGCTTTTGCGCATATGAAAAATTTAAAAACACTTACACTTCCTGCCCACTCCCTTACTTTCGGGAAAAATGTTTTTCTGGATTGTAGCAATTTGGAGGAAATTCACCTTGCCCAAGATGACTCCAAAAATCCCGGACTCCCCTTTTTTCTGGCTTCTTCCATTACTATATTAAATGAAATTTCTTTGTGTTGCCCGGAACGTGCCGGAAGTGCTCAACATCATAAAAGCTGGATGGAAAACTATGACGAAGCTTTGCTTCAATTTCTTGCAAATCCGGATACTACAGGATTTGAACCAGTCTTTATCGGTTGGTTCAGCGTAGAAGATTTGGATTCTCAGACACAAAGATTCACTAAGAAGCGGCAGCAGGAAAAAACTTTTCTTGCCTTTCAACGTCTTCTTTATCCTGACTTTCTGGCTGACTCTACCAGAAAAAAATTATATGATTATCTGGCTGACCACATGCCAACAGGCACACTGGCACAGGAACACACCATTCCTTTTTCTATGCTGTGCAATGAATTTTGCGATGACATACGCTACCTGAAAATAGTGGCAGACACCGGATATATCACCGCCCAAACACTGCCCTTATTACAAGAAGGATTGCAGAATTCCTCACCGGAAATGATTGCGTTTCTTCTTCGTTATCAGCAAAATTTTACAAACCCTATGGATTTCTTTTCGGGGTTGTCACTTTAAAAATTGTGCTAAGGTATTCCTGTAAATACCTTAGCATAACTTTTTATACACCTTATTCTATTCTAGCCACAACCTGATAGTCATCTTCATATATAATATTTTCCACAAAATTTGTATACACCACATCGTAAGGGTGTTTATATTTCTCTAACAATTCCATTGCCGGTTCTATTTGCCTTAGCATATGTTCTGTATTCGCCACCTTAAAATATGCAATAACTGCCTGGTCGCCAGATTGACACGCCTCCGGATTCGGCAAATTTTCTTCAAACCATTCATTTACATTTCTAAATAATTCTGCATCTGCTTCTTCCATAATTCCGTCATAAATCATTCGCCAACACATAGCAAATATTCCTTTGGGACGTTTGGTCACATAAGACAACTCCCTGCCTTGAATTCTCATATATTTATAAGTCATATTTTCCCTTCCCCTTTCTCAAAATAAAAAACGCCTGTTAAGGAACTACTTTTCCCTAACAAGCGTGGATCAGACTCACTATCTACTATCAAAATCAGTATAAACAGATTGCATCGTTTTGTCAAATCATATTCTTAATTTCCCCCATCTTTGACTTGCACCAAGCATTTTCCTCATATTATAATAAATGAAAACGTGTCCAACACACATATACTATCGAAGGAAAGGTCGTACATATATTATGAATAAAAAAGATATTTTGGAACTGAAAAGACGTTTTAAAAAAGACGCCTGCACTTTTACAAGACTTTGTGGCTGCTATGTGGATGCAGACCGCAATAAAATCACTACTTTTGGTGAAACTTTTCTAAATCTGGAAGAAGAAGAATTTTATAAATATCTGGAAATCGCCAAAAAAGTATTGTCCGGTACTATAGGAAACAATATTTTGAATCTGGAGTTTCCTTTGGAAGAAGAAGGAAGTGGCGGAAAACAGCAGTTTCTTATGGGACTTAGAGCTTCTGCTCTGAAAAACGAAGAATTGATGGATGCCTTTTTTGATTTGGTGATTGACAACTATAGCTATGCCGGAAATTATCTGATTTTGGTTTTCCATGATGCTTATGACGTAATGACAAAAACTTCTGACAACAACAAATTGGATGAATCCGAAGAAGTTTACGAATATTTACTGTGTGCTATTTGTCCGGTTGCGCTTTCCAAGCCGGGGCTGGGTTACCGTGAAGACGAAAACCGTATCGGACCACGTATTCGTGACTGGGTGGTAGGCGCTCCTGACACCGGCTTTGTTTTCCCTGCTTTCTCAGACCGCAGTACAGATATTCATTCCTGTATGTTCTACACCAAGGATGCAAAGGCACCACACAATGAATTTGTAGGCGGTGGCTTAGGATGTATTGCAAAATTTACTGCCACCGAACAGAAATTAACTTTCCAAAGTATTGTAAAAGAAGTTATCGGAGAAGATGATGAAGAAGCAAAAGGACTGTTTTTAGATATTCAGGACAATTTGAATGATTTAATTCCTTTCACCGATGATGAAACTGTAGAACCGGAACCGGTTCCGGTAACTCCTAGCACCATCTCTTCTGTACTATCCAACAGCGGCGTACCAGAAGACCAGGCACAGGTCATCGAAAAAACTTATGAAAATATCTTCGGCGAAGAAGTCCCAATGGCAGAACACTTAGTAGACCCAAAATTACTGGAAGTCAACGCCAAACGAAAAGAAAAATTAGAACTGGTTCATCAAGTAGAAAATCTAAAGCAACAATTAGAAGAAACCCGCTCCGTGCCTGTAGAAGATGGTGACGATGATGTACCTGCCACAAAAACTTACGATGTAATACTACGAGTAAAACCAGAAAAAGTAAGCCAGATTCACTCTCAGGTAATTAATGGACAGAAATGCCTTGTGATTCCTATGGAAGAGGATGAACATGCGGCGGTCAATGGGGTGAATACTACGGTGTAATTCCGGATGAAATAGGGGGCGGTTGCATTGAGGGGGGAGGCATATCGCACAAAGGATTGGGGTGGTGGGGGACGGTTCCGAGGGGTAAGAACTTCTAATGTGGTATCTTGGTGGGGTTGTGGCGAACAGCCCGTAACCGGTGCAAACTCGCCATCCATGGCTCGAATTGCACCTTTCCCGGACATCCTGTCCGGGAATTACTAGTTTATCGAAGATACCACAAGAAGTTCTAACCCCTCTCCACAGTCCCCCACCACCCCAATCCTTTGTGCGATATGCATTCAACCTTAATGGGAACTGCCTTCTATTTTAGCTGGGAATTGGACCGGGCGTATTCTGTGAATTAGTGCTTTACCCATATTTTGCTGACTATTCTCTAAAATTTCAGCCTGCCAACACCTCTTTCCTTGGGTGTATGGCAGGCTGTTTGACTGGATTGGGATGATTGCTGTGGTTGGGGGGGACTGTGGAGGGGGATTAGAAGTTCTTGGTATCCCTTCACGCACTAGTAATTCCCGGACAGGACGTCCGGGAAAGGAACACCTGAGCCATGGATGG
>CAYVCL010000135.1:0-3508 GCA_964450185.1 uncultured Lachnospiraceae bacterium
CGCCGCCAGCGTTCATCCTGAGCCAGGATCAAACTCTCATGTTAAAGTTTTGTCCTCGTTCAGAACAACACTTGGCTGTTCTTCCCGTTATTACTGTTTTAGGTTCGTTTCTATACTTCCGAAACTTCTTATTTTATAAAGAATTTTCGGGGTTTGGTTCACTGTTTAGTTATCATTGTTCTTGTTGTTTTTTCTGATTTGTTTTATCAGCGACAACTTCTATATCTTATCACTTTCAAGGAAGTTTGTCAACAACTTTTTTTATTTTTTTGAAATCTTTTTTCAAGGTTTTTCTCAGGAGCACTTGGTGTCAACACTGGAAACCCTTATAGATTCAAGGTTTTTTGCCACCATTCCTCAGCGGCGAATATTAATATATCATATACCTTTCTTACTGTCAACACTTTTTCCGAACTTTTTTACTTTTTTTACTTTTTTCGACTTTTTTGCTTCTATCGTTTTTGCATAAGAAAAACCTTTGAATAATTCGCATCTATTATCCAAAGGTTTTTGCTCTACATTTCTATATACTTTATTAATAGTCCTACTGCTGAATGTTGTATGTACTGCCCTCTACAGTCATACTCATTTCTAAAGCAGTAATATTTGTGGCTTCTTCTGGAATTTCAAATACCAGTACTGCTTCGTATGGAGTCCCCGGCTCTATTTCTGTTTTTAATGTGCTAAAATCATTTAACAGCATAGTTACCATTGAATCTGCCGTTGTACTTCCATTTACTGTAACTTGTGCAGAGATATCTTTATCAAACAAATTACACTCTGCTTTTGCATCCGTTGTATTTGTCACTACATACTTTACAAGTAACAGTTTTTTTCCGGATGCTGCACTTAATTCCATGGAAACTGTTTCGTTCTCTCCAGATGCCTCCGGATATTTATCTACAATTTCATATCCATTGTTTTGGAAAGAGAATCCATCCACTTTCACTGCATCATTTAATGCATACATAACTACCGGTTCTTCCTGCTGTGTGCTCTCTCCATTTTCGTTGGAACTTCCAGATTCATTCTTTTCTGATTCACTTTCTGTTTTAACATTATTTTTTTGTTCCAACAATTCCTGAAGCTTGGCATCACGTTCTGCAGCCTGTCTTAACTTTTCTTTCGCTTCTTCTTGCTCTTCTAATGTGAGCAATCTTTCTTTATAGTTGCTATCATATTTTAAAACCAAATCGGCTGCATACTGTGCAACACGCACTGTATCTTCCTCGCTAAGTTCTATGCCCCCGCCACAGCCTGTCAACAATAACGCTGCCACGCCAACTGTAATCATTGCCTTTTTCATGTATTTCCCCTCCTGCACCTTTCTCTTTTTGCATATAAATTATTTTACCACTTTTTTTCATCTCAGGCAATGTTTATTTCTGTTCCAGTTCAAACCAGAATTCAACTCCGTTCTCATAATTCACAACGCCATATTCCCTATTAAAAGATTCCATAATAGCTTTTACAATGGACAAACCGATTCCGCTGCCTCCATATTCTCTGGTTCTGGCTTTATCTACTTTATAAAATTTCACCCACAATTTATCCAACGCTTCTTCCGGAATTGGATTTCCTGTATTAAATACAGAAATTCTTGCCAAATCACCTTTAGGGCAAATTTTCACATCAATAATATTTTCATTTGCCACATGGTTCAATGCATTTGATAAATAATTTCGTACTACTTCTTCGGTCTTAAATTCATCTGCCCATACGTAAATTGGTTCCTGATAATTAAAATTAATCGTAACTTCTTTTTGTTTCGCCAGAATATCAAGGGACTGTATAATTCCGGAAATCACCCCCACAATATCAAATCGTTCCATTGTTACTATTTCATTTCCAAATTCCAGTTGATTTAAGCTTAACAGTTTCTTTACCATGTCATTCATCCTACCGGCTTCATCCATAATAACTTCACAATAGAAATCTTTGCTTTCCTCATCATCGTTAATACATTCTTTCAATCCTTCTGCATATCCTTGAATTAATGCAATCGGCGTTTTTAATTCATGAGATACATTAGAAAGAAATTCTTTTCGCATTTCGTCAATCTGCTCCTTTTTCTCGATATCCGATTTCAATTCATTGTTGGCTGTCTTTAATTCAGAAATAGTTTCTTCCAATGTTGCTGAAAGCTTATTGATATTTTCTCCCAACAACGCCACTTCATTTTCTCCACTCACTTGATATTTTGCCGTAAAATCCAAATCTGACATTCGTTCCGAAATATTTGCCAATTCCAGAATCGGTTCTGTAACTTTTTTGGATACGAACCAAATCAGGCAACCACTGATGATAATTGCAATAATACCTACATATGCCAGAAAACGATTGGCTATACTTACACTTTCTTTAATACTTTCAATCGGTGTACGCATAATAAAAATCTTTCCATCTCCCAAATAGCCCCAGATTTCCAAAAAGTCCGACGCAATACGGCTGTCACGCACTTTTTGTAAGGTATAATTATCTTCTTTTTGAAGAATTGTAACACCTCTGTTGTTTCGATTAATCAAATAGTCAAACAACTGCATCATCAGCCCTTTGGAATCGTGAACCGTGGATATGGACTGTTTTCCATCACCATCTATAATTAAAGCATCAATATTGCTGGTACTGCATATGGTTTCGAATTCTATTTCAAACGTTTCACCCTCCAAAGTATCACTTTCATTCAACCAGTTGTATGCTCTCAACAATGCTTTTTCTTTGTCATTTATATAGTAGCTCTGCAAAAAGACCGTATTCAAAATCCAACAAAGCATAATTGTTCCAGCCATCAATCCAATAAAAATGCCGGCAAACTGCTTTTTTATAGATTTTTTCATAGCATGTACCTCCTTAATTATTTCTTACGCAACATTCTATTTTTATTTTATCATTTCCCTTTTCTGCCCGCAATTCATTTCACAGATAATTCATATTAAACCCAACCTATTCTTTTGAATAATCATCATATTCTATCGAATATTTTTCTAAAAATTTGCTCCACTAAAATAAAATTATAGGTTTTCGTAACCTTATGGTACTTTCAGAAAAATTTGAAATACTATACGTAAGGAGAATTTTAAAATATGAAAATTGATAAAGATTTTAATCTGATTATCGGATTGCGTATCCGCGAGCTGCGTGAATCTCTCGGTCTTTCTCGTGAGGCTTTCAGCGAAAAATGTGATTTATCCAGCAGTTTCCTTGCCGCTGTAGAAAATGGTTCAAAAGGAATCACTGCCAAAACAATATATAAAATTTGCAATGCAACAAATACTTCTGCCGATTACCTTATCAATGGGCATGACCATGGTTTTGAAACCGATATTGTCATCGAACATCTTTCCCATATTGATGAGCCATATCGTCAGTATGCCATTCGGATTTTAACTGAATACTGTAATGCAATTCATCAGAAACCAAACTCATAATTCAAAAGGGGCTGTCGCACTAAGAATGATATGATACCTCCTAAGTAGACAAGGTAAATAACCAAAATCTACTTAGGAGG
>CAYVCL010000136.1:0-3355 GCA_964450185.1 uncultured Lachnospiraceae bacterium
CAGTGACACGAGGATTTTCAGTCCTCTGCTCTACCAACTGAGCTATCTGGGCAAACCTTTTAGCTTCTCGCCTCACCAGCGACTATTATAGTCTATAACAAAGCGCAGGATTTGTCAACACCTTTTTTTATTTTTTTTACAATTTTATTTAAATCAAAAACATACCGACCAAAATTCCAAGTACAAACCCGGCAAATACCTGAAGCGGGGAATGTCCCAAAATTTCTTTCACGTTTTCTACATTCACTTTTCCTGTTTTGTTGTAGTTATTGATAATCTGATTTAATGTTTGTCCTATGTGACCTACAGCACGTCTTACATGCATGGCATCATACATAACCACGATAGATAACACTACAGCCAGTGCAAAGATGGAGGATTCGATTCCTTCCTTTCTTCCTATTACAGTGGTTGCTGCAATAACAAAGGCTGTATGAGAACTTGGCATACCTCCGGAGGCTGTTGCCAAAGACCAGTCAATCCTTTTGTTTTCGATAAAAGATATAATCATTTTTAATGCCTGTGCAATAAACCATGCCACTCCGGCTGCAATGAGTATTTCCATGAATTTTTCTCCTTTGATTCTTTCTTTACAAATCTTATTGTTCTCCACGTACCAGTTTTACAAATACTTCTCCGCGTTCTTCGAAATTCTTAAAAATTCCGTAGCTGGCGGCTGCTGGTGACATAACGCAACTCTTTCCCTGTCTGGTTACTTTTTTTGCCAGATTCACTGCGTCTTCTAAATGTTCTACCAGCTGAATTCTTTCCATAGATTTAAAATCCGGATAGTTTTCCTTAATCTCCTGATAAATACGTTTTCCGGTAGCTTCCATTAAAATAATATTTGGAACTTCATGTTCACTTAAAAATAAAATCAGTTCCTGATATTCAATTCCACGGTCCATTCCGCCAATAATAACCGTATCCGTGTCTTTCAGACTGGTTAATGCCTGAATGGTGGTATCGCAAATGGTGGAAATAGAGTCATCATAATACTTAATTCCATCCACACATCCCACATACTGAAGACGGTGCGGAAGTGGTTCATAGGTTTTTAACGCTTCGCAAAATACTTCATCACTAATATTAAGTTCCTGAAGCAGACCGTACACCACGCCGATATCGTAATAATTATGTATTCCGATTAATTTAATTTCGGAAACCGGTATCGTAAAAGTTTTATTTTTATATCGAATATTCTTTTCTTCTACCTGAATATCTGCATTGTTTCCTTCATAACCAATAGAAATCACCTGAGATTTACAGGTATTTTCTTTTGGAAGAATTTCTATATTACAAATCAGTTTATCTCCATCCTTCTGGTTTCGGTAAATACGTTCTTTGGCTGCCACGTATTTTTCCATTGTGCCGTAGTGGTCTAAATGTTCTTCGTGAATGTTCATCAGCACGCCGTATTTTGGAGATACACTCATATATTCCAACTGATGGGAGGACATTTCAAAACAAATTACGGTGCCCTCTTCTATTTCCTCTGCAATATCAAATGCCGGAATTCCGATATTTCCTGCCAGCACACATTTTACGCCTGCTTCTTTTAACACATGATACAGTAAAGTTGTTGTGGTGCTTTTTCCCTTCGTTCCGGTGATTCCAATGATCTGATTGCGGAATCTGCGAAAGAAAAGTTCTGTCTGGGACACGATTTCACAGGTGTAGTTTTCTATTTCCTGCTCCAGCACGATACCCGGACTTTTAAATACCACGTCATAATCATTTAAGGATTTCTGATAATCGTTTCCAATAATCAGCGAAACGTTTTCCCCTAAGGTATCTGTGATGGGATTTAAGTCAGCTATGGCAAGGCTTTTGTAACCCCCTGCCTTTTCTATCAGCTTATAGGTGGATTTTCCCTCACGGCCAAATCCAAGTATTAGCACTTTTTTATTTTCTATACAATTTTTCATTGTTTCTAACATGCGACTGCCTCCCACTTACTGATATCCTATCTTGCTAATTATAACATTCTCTTTTTAAAATCCGGTCAAATTCTTCCGGCAACAGGTGTTCTTTATCGTAAAAGTCAAAATACTTCTTTTCATTGCCTTTGTTCTTTTCATAGAAACCTTGTTCCTTATAATATTCCAAAAGTTTTGGCAAGGACTGACCATTCTGCTCTAATTTTTCTATGGCAAGGCAGATGGCTATATTAATTTCATCTCTGCTTCCCACACATTCAAATGGTTTTTCCGGTGACACTCCGATTAACTGCTCCATGGTTTCTAACATGGACATATCGTTTAACATATCTGCGCCAAAAATTTCTTTCAAACGTTCCTGTTCCATAAATGGGGACAGAATAAAATATACAAACAGACATTTCGGGCAATGTCCGCACCAGATATCTTCCTTGCTTCCCACATTACAGCTTCTGAAAATGTCATGATATTCCACTGACTTTGCAAACTGTTTTGCAATCTGGAATTCACTTAATGGGCGGAGCATACTAAAATAATATGTGCCGCTTCTTATGTATTTTTCTTCGTAATTATGAAAATCCTGTTCAAATTTAAAGCTCTTGGAATACTGGTGATTTACCGTACTTCCTGCCACGGTGCTTTCGTTAGCACTGGATTCATTGGACAGCACAATATACTTTAAGCCATTCATATAGGCTGCAATGGTAGCTGAAAAAGCAACAATCGCTGAAAACGGTGTATGCCCATTTAAAAATCCCTGCTTATTTAACTCGATCATATTTTTATCCAGAGTACGCTTTACCGCAATCATTTTTTCCTTTTTGTAACCACCGGCTTCCACTGTGTGAATGGTAGCCCCTCTTGGGTTAATGATATAGCAGTAATTGCTGTCTTTCTGTTCTTTTAACAAACTTAAAGTTACCGCAGAATCTTTTCCACCGCCGATTGGTACAAGGCAACCTGTTAAACTTTCGTCCACTTTCCATGTTCCCACAGGGGCATTTCCTTCGGAAACTATTTCCATAAAGCTTTCCTGCTCTACCTCGATTCCATTGGTGTAATAAAATTCGCCAAGTCCATGATAGTACAGTTCTTTCCACCATGCTATCTGTGCTTTGTCTAGCGCTCCTGCCTGTACACGTACTTTCGGCGCACAGGTTATCTTCCAATAGCTCACCAGTTCTACCATACCAAGTGAAAACACCATGGTTTCAAACATTGCATTGTTTTTGGCTATCTCTTTGCTTCCCGGCTTTTTCGGAAATTCCCAATATGGATGAAATTCTGATAAGCCCGGAATCTCAAAATTGTAGGTGATTCTGATTTTTTCTTCTGTTTCTTCTATATTATAATTTTTATAAATAAATTCTTTATAGTTTTCTCGTAATTCATTATAATTCATGATTTTACTCCTT
>CAYVCL010000137.1:0-3120 GCA_964450185.1 uncultured Lachnospiraceae bacterium
ATTTTATCATTATAAAAGTTTTACTTATAAATTGCAATAGGTAGCAAATTTTCCCTTTGCTACTTTCCTTCATAAACAATGGCAGATGCCACATCATAACCGGCAAGCTTCTTTCTTCCTTCCAGTCCGGCAAGCTCCATAAGGAATACAATTTTCACCACTTCGCCACCTAAGGATTCCACCAGCTTAATAATTGCTTCGATGGTACCGCCTGTTGCAATCAAATCGTCCACAATAACTACTTTCTGTCCCGGTTTAATTGCATCTTTGTGCATTTCAATTACTGCACTTCCATACTCTAAATCGTACTCCTGTTCTATGGTTTCACATGGCAATTTTCCTTTTTTTCTTACCGGAATAAAAGCTTTCTTCATATTATATGCAATAGGCACTCCAAATATAAATCCTCTGGATTCCGGTCCTACTACCGCGTCAAAATCCATATCGCCAATCAATTCCTGCATAGAATCAATGGAAAGCTGCAACCCGTCTGCGTCCTGTAAAACACTGGTTACATCACGGAAAATAATTCCTTCTTCCGGAAAATCCGGTATACTTCTTACATATTCTTCCAATTTTTTCATAGTATTGCTCCCTTCTCTTCATCCACCTTGATTAAGATAGAGCACCATACCGAACGGTATAATGCTCTCTTAACTTTACGCTTCTACATCTTTCATGCTGAAGCTGATTCTTCCCATTTTATCTTTCCCAAGACATACAACTTTTACTACATCACCTAAAGTAAGTACATCTTCTACATGGTTAATTCTTTCTTTTGAAATTTTTGAAATATGAACCATACCTTCTTTGCCCGGTGCAAATTCAAGGAATGCTCCAAATTCTTTGATGCTTACAACTTTACCGGTAAGTACCAAACCTTCTTCAAAGTCAGTAGTGATAACACGAATCATTTCTACTGCTTCGTTCATTTTATCCTGTTCTACACCGCATACAGATACAAAACCGTCATCTGTAATGTCGATTTTTACTCCAGTACGGTCAATAATTTCGTTGATTGTCTTACCCCTCTGTCCAACTACATCACCAATCTTAGAAGGATCAATCTGAATCTGAATAATCTTTGGTGCAAATTCACCTACTTCTTTTCTTGGTTCTGCAATAGCAGGTTTCATACAGGTATCCATAATAAACATACGTGCTTCTCTACATGTTCGGATTGCACCTTCTACGATTGGACGTGTCAAACCATGAATCTTAATATCCATCTGAATTGCAGTGATACCTGCATCCGTACCGGTTACCTTAAAGTCCATATCGCCAAAGAAATCTTCCAATCCCTGAATATCTGTCAACAATACATAATCATCGTCTGCTTCGCCTGTTACAAGACCACAGGAAATTCCTGCTACCATTTTCTTGATTGGCACACCTGCTGCCATCAATGACATACAGGAAGAACAGGTAGATGCCATAGAAGTAGAACCGTTAGATTCGAAGGTTTCAGATACGCTTCGAATTGCATATGGGAATTCTTCTTCTGATGGAAGTACCGGAATCAAGGCTCTTTCTGCCAACGCACCATGTCCGATTTCACGACGTCCCGGTCCTCTGGATGGCTTTGTTTCACCTACAGAGTAAGATGGGAAATTGTAATGGTGCATATATCTCTTTCCGGTTTCTAATTCATCTAAACCGTCTAATTTCTGCGCTTCTGACAATGGTGCCAAAGTAGTTACATTACAAATCTGTGTTTGTCCACGAGTAAACATAGCAGAACCGTGTACACGAGGAATAATATCTACTTCCGCTGCCAATGGACGAATCTGTGTCAATTCACGACCGTCCGGACGTTTGTGATCTTTTAAAATCATTTTACGAACCGTCTTTTTCTGATACTGGTATACAGCTTCGTCAATCATTGCTAACCATTCTTCATTGTCAGCAAATTTTTCTTCTAATTCATCCTTTAACTTACGGATATTTTCTTCACGAACCTGTTTTTCATCGGTAAACACAGCTTTTTCCATATCTTCCGGTGAAACCACTTCTCTGATTGCTGCAAACAATTCTTCCGGAATTGCACAACTTGTATATTCATGTTTTTCCTTACCACATTCTGCAACAATTTTTTCAATAAATGCAATTACCTGCTGATTTACTTCGTGCGCTTTGTAAATTGCGTCAATCATAGTATCTTCCGGAATTTCATTAGCACCGGCTTCAATCATGATTACTTTTTCTTTTGTGGATGCAACAGTTAATTTTAAATCAGATACTTTCATCTGTGCCTGACTTGGGTTGATGATAAATTCGCCATCAATCATTCCCACCTGTGTAGTCGCACATGGACCATCAAATGGAATATCAGAAATAGCTGTTGCAATGGCAGAACCAAGCATAGCTGTTAATTCCGGACTACATTCCGGATCTACAGACATAACTAAGTTATTTAAAGTAACATCATTTCTGTAATCCTTTGGGAATAATGGACGCATTGGACGGTCAATTACACGGGAAGTAAGAACAGCATTTTCAGATGCCTTTCCTTCTCTCTTGTTAAATCCTCCCGGAATTTTACCAACTGCATACATTTTTTCTTCATATTCCACGCTAAGAGGGAAAAAGTCAATTCCTTCTCTTGGCTTTTCGGATGCTGTTGCTGTAGATAACACAACTGTGTCACCGTAATGCATAAATGCAGCACCATTTGCCTGTTTTGCCACTCTGCCCACATCAACAGTTAATGTTCTGCCGGCAAGTTCCATTGTAAAACTCTTGTACATATTCTGTATCTCCTTTTCTTTTACTATATTATTAAGGTAGAAGATACCGAAACTACTGAAGATACTACGGCTCCCATACCATCTTCAGTGGTCTCGGGGGTTGTCTTCCACCTTTCTTTCCTCAAAGTAAAAGAGGACGGAAAATCTCCGTCCCTTTTACATACCGGAATTTCCCTACAGTAATGTTTCTATTACTTACGGATTCCTAAACGTTCAATTAATGTACGATATCTTTCAATATCTGTTTTCTTTAAGTAGTCAAGTAAACCACGTCTCTGACCTACCATTTTTAAAAGACCACGTCTTGAGTGATGATCTTTTTTATGTTCTTTTAAATGTTCTGTTAATTCCTGAATTCTAGCTGTTAATACAG
>CAYVCL010000138.1:0-2976 GCA_964450185.1 uncultured Lachnospiraceae bacterium
TATTTAGATTAAATTACAAATTTGTTACATCCAAATTCGTTCTGACAACTTAAAAAGGACAATTTCCACTTGGAAAATCATCCTTTTCTTTCGTTTCTATAAGAAAATATATTTACATATAAACAGAATCGCCAGCACATACATCAATGGTGTAATCTTTTTCACTTTTCCGCAAACAAGATTGATTACCACATAGGAGATAACGCCGATTGCAATACCTTCTGAAATACTGTACATCAATGGCATGCATAGCAGACAAAGGTATGCAGGAATTGCTTCTGTCATATCGTTAAAATCAATATCTATAATCGCAGATATCATTAAAAATCCTACAAAAATCAATGCCGGAGCTGTTGCAAATGCCGGAATCGCACAGAATATCGGCGAAAAGAAGATGGAAAGCAGGAATAAAATTCCGGTAACTACGGAAGCAAGACCTGTTCTCGCTCCTGCTGCCACGCCGGCAGAGCTTTCTACAAAGGTGGTGGTTGTGGAAGTACCAAGAATTGCTCCTGCACTTGTTGCCACTGCATCTGCCACCAGTGCCTGTTTTACTCTTGGAAGTCTTCCGTTTTTATCTAACATATCTGCTTTGGTTGCCACACCGATTAATGTTCCTAAGGTATCAAACAAGTCCACAAACAAGAATGCAAATAATACTGCAATAAAATTAAATATACTTACGCCGGAAAAATCTGCTTTAAAGACCTGTCCAAAGGTAAGGCTGATGGATGATAAATCCGTCATTCCCAAAACAGGATACAAGGAATAAAATCCATTTTCTGCATCCACAAGGTAAAGTCCTGTTGCCTGAGCTATCATCCCCAGAATCCAGGTTGCCAGAATTCCGATAAGAATGGCTCCTTTTACATTTTTAATGTAAAGAATCGTGGTAATGAATAGGCCAATCAAAGCAAGAATTGCACAAATTCCTTTGGTGTGAAAATCTTCAACAAAATTCACATACGTTACTAATGTACTTGAATTGTCCACAATAAGGTAAGCTCCCTGCAGACCAATAAATGCAATATACAAGCCAATTCCGGCACTCACACCTTTCTTTAAAGTGAATGGAATGGCATTAAAAATTGCTTCTCGCACATTGGTTATGGATAATAGTATAAATACAATACCTTCCAGAAAAACCGCTGCCAATGCAATCTGCCAGGAATATCCCATGGTTCCACATACTGTATATGCAAAATATGCATTCAGCCCCATTCCCGGTGCCAATGCAAAGGGATAATTAGCCACCAGTGCCATCACCAATGTTCCGATAAAGGCAGCCAGTGCTGTCGCCATCAACACGGCAGTCTTGTCCATCCCTGTTTCTGACAACATACTTGGATTTACTGCAAGTATATACGCCATTGTCATAAAGGTCGTAACACCACCGATGATTTCTGTTTTTACATTTGTGTTATTTTCTTTTAGTTTGAATATTTTTTCAAGCATGTCGTTTCCTCCCTCCGTTATTGCAATTTGAATATTGTATTTTATTATAACATAGTTTTGCCTGCTTTATCTATAAAATATGCATCTTTGATTCTCCAGACCCGTTTATTTCGGAACTTTTATTCCAAATACCTGCATGGCATTTTTATACATTATGTTTTCGTAATCTTGTTGCGAAATTTTCTTTGGTAGTATATTGAAATATTTCTGGTAGAGGGAAGGTTCTCCTTTGGGATTGCATAAATAAGTGTCTACACCGTCAATGGGTGCATCACTTCCAAAGAGTATTTTTTTACTGCCGTATCTTTTGATTGCTTCTATGGTTGTTTCCATAGGCACCCAAGTGGTATCTCCATACAGATTTTCTGCCTTTCCGAGAAGTTCTAATGCTTCTTGATTATCACTGCCCAATCCCATGTGTACCATAACAAAAGAGATGTCAGGATACTGTTTTGCCGCCTCGTAAAGATGTAGCGGTGATGCTGCTTCGTAGCCTCCTGTGTGGGATACTACCGGTAAATGATATTTGGCTGCCATATCCAGATACGGGCGCACTCTTTCATCTGTAGGCGCAACATTAGAATGATATGGATGAAGTTTTACGGCATATATAATATCCAAATTTTCACGAACCATCGTTTCTAATTCTTCTGTCATTCCCTGCAGATATGGTTTTACCCAAACTGCCACGCCGATTTTATCCGGATGTTTTCTTGCAAATTTCAATGTTCTTGCAAGTGCCTCTTCTTGAGATACTTGCAGGCTTTCCGGCAGCAGTTCCTGCTGATGATTCATTTCGCCGGCATCGCAGTTGGATACGATGGCGTAGGTGATTTGGTATTTTGCCATGGATTCTAGTACCATGGACTCGGTCATGGTGAAGCCTACGGCTTCACCGCCGATGTGCATGTGGGTGTCGATTCGCATTTTTGGGGGGAGCTCCTTTCTGGTTTTGGGTTGGGGGATTATAAGGGATTTTTGAGGTAGTGGAAAATTCAAATATCTCTCTTGTTCTAATTTATCGTGTCTAATTCTTCAATAAATCTTTTTGAATAATTATTCAAATACATCTCATGTTCTAATTTATCAAACGGTAGATGGGAAAATATTCTGTACAAGTGCCATTCAAATACATCTCATGTTCTAATTTATCCATACGAAGATGGTGAAATTTCTTACACTACTTCTAATTCAAATACATCTCATGTTCTAATTTATCGTTTCCAAGCGGAAACCGGGGCAAGTACAGAGAGCAATTCAAATACATCTCATGTTCTAATTTATCCGGATTCCAAGGTGGATGTAAACGTGATTGCAGCATTCAAATACATCTCATGTTCTAATTTATCAAGATACCTACCATACAAAATCCAATCATGTATACATTCAAATACATCTCATGTTCTAATTTATCTAGTAGAAACAGAACTTGCGTTTGTCAAAAACGCATTCAAATACATCTCATGTTCTAATTTATCCTATTTGGACAGTAGAACCCACCGACAGCGTATAATTCAAATA
>CAYVCL010000139.1:0-2688 GCA_964450185.1 uncultured Lachnospiraceae bacterium
CTTCCTCTTACCCTATTCTCCCCAGCATAGCTGGGGGATTAGACTTTTCATTTAGACACAATCAGCCCATTGTTATTATTTTACCAAAGTTCCCTTTGCTTTACAACCTTGAGATTACTTGTTTTAAGCTTTCGATTTCCTCTTTTAACTGTCTGATTTCTTCATCTGACTTTTTCTGGATTTCTGCAATCTTTTCCTCTGCTTCTGCCTGTACTTGTGCAACTCTTCTATCTGCTTCTTCCTCATATTCCTTCTGAAACAGCCTCATGGTTTTTTCTTCATCATATTCGGTTAATATCATGTTTTTCACCTCCGCCCGATGACCTAGCAGTATATCTTTTAGAATTCCTTCTTCGATACACTCATTCACAGCTCTGTCCACTGCTTCTTCTATCGTCATGGTTTTCTGATATTCTTTTACTTTACCGATAAATGCCGCATATTCACCTAACACCTTACACTTTTCCAGTATTTCTTTGTTGTGACCATAATTGATATTTAATTGCAGTACTTCCAGTTCCATACATCCCTTTATATGGGTGTTTACAAAACTGTCGGATAATTTTAGGATTTTTCGTTCCCCTG
The DNA here is from genome assembly GCA_964450185.1 of uncultured Lachnospiraceae bacterium. GTDB lineage: Bacteria > Bacillota > Clostridia > Lachnospirales > Lachnospiraceae > RUG11237. Next base: position 586 of record CAYVCL010000139.1, read on the forward strand.
TCCAGTTATTGCCATTATAAAACACTACATACTGAGGCGTCGGTAATAAAAGCAACCTGCTTCCATACAAATTATACTCCTTTATATTTACGTACTTTTCGTACTGTCTGGCAAAGTACATTAAGCCTCGCAGGGGCATATTCGGATTATCGGTACTTTGATGTTCAAACAAATTCATCTGATAATCCAATATAAATGAAATATCGTTTTTCATCCGCATGTAAATAACGTCTTCCAACGTCACAATTTCCAGTTCCTCAGAATCTGTGTATGTTGTGTTGTTCAAAGCATTATACAACTGCAATAGATTTTCTTTCTCCTGAAAAATAAATTTGAATAAACGGTCTTTGTGTTCTCGGTTAATTCTCATAGTACATCTTCCTTTCTTTTGTGGAAGTTACATATGAGTTTTGATACTTCTATGATAGCTTAGAAAAAATATGCTTGCAAGATATTTGAAGTTCTTTTCCTAAAATATTTGAACCAATCCCCATATGCTCTTTCCATATTTTGTTTTTTGTTGGGATTTTTCATTCAGATTTGAATGAATCCGTTGACATGTTTAGAATAGCATACTTTGAAATCGATGTCTAGGATTAAAAATATGCTTCCTTTTAATATTAAAAAAATACAGCCCATAAGCAAATCTGCCTATGAGCTGTTTTAAAAACTACCACGCGTAAAAATACAATTAAATTTTAAATTTACTCATACATTCCATCAATTCCACAGATTCCTTCTTCAATTCCTCTGCGTCGTCTGCCACCACATCGCTGCCTTCAACTACTTTTTTCGTATGCTGTTCTAACTCTTTGGCGGACTGTGCAATCTGTTCTGTAGCACGAACCTGTTCTGCGGTAATCTCTTCCATTTCATTTGCCACGACATCTACCTGTCCGATAACTTCTATCATCTTGGCTACTCTCTGTCTTGTTTCGTCTACCTTTTGATACAAGGCTTCAAAAGTTTCTCTTGCACCGGATACCATTTCCACATTCTTCTTCACTTCACCAACACTGTCATCCATTTGTACAACTGCCTGCTGTACGGTTTCCTGAATTTCAACGGTCAGTCTTGAAATATCATCTGCTGCCACACCACTATTTGCTGCCAATTTTCCAATCTGTTCTGCAACCACTGCAAAACCTCGCCCTGCTTCTCCGGCTCTTGCCGCTTCTATGGAAGCATTCAGTGAAAGTAAATTGGTTTCCTCTGCAATCTCCATAATCATGTTTACCATATTTCCAATTTGAGCTGTAGTATCTCCCACTTTGGCAATCTGCTCTGAAAGTGTGGCAATGGAAGAGTTAATATTTGACATTCCCCCATTGATATTTTCCATATCACGCTTACCACTCTTTGACATTACTACGCTTTCTTTCATCAATTCATCAGCTGCTTCTCCATCTGCATGACTTTCCTGTATCAATTCCACAAGTTTTCCATCTGACGGGATACCTCATCGGCTGCCAAGGTAAGTTCTTCTACCATTTCTTCCAACACTTCCATCGCCTGATACTGATTATGAGAAGCCTCTTTCAATGACTCTGATATTTGCATATTCTTACTCATTTGCGCAATTTCATCATTTCCTTTGATTTCTAAATTCTGTGAAAAATCTCCTGTTGCAATTTCTCCAATGACATCTGTCACTTTGGTTACCGGTTTCACTACCTGATTCATAACCGCCATAACTGCTAAAATCAACGCAATCGTTGCAACAATAGCAATGATTGCCATAATGCCTTCCATCTGATGTAAATCCGCCAAAACCTTCTGTTCTGCCACATAACTTACCAAATACCAGTCGGTATCCTCAATCGGCTGAATGTATGCCATATATTCTGCCTGATCACCTTTTACTGTTATGATTCCATCTTTTTCTTCTGACAATACGCTTCCTATTTTTCCATATAGAGAATCCATTTCTTCTGTCCCAAGTGACTTGGCAAGCATTTCTGTGTTGGGATGTGCAATTATCATCTGACTGTCCTATTTGCAAACTTAACAAGAACAATGCTAGACTTTTTTCTTTTAATGAGGTATAATCCCATCTTTGACACTTGAGAAATAATAAAACAGTCACAACCCCAGTATTTTCAG
>CAYVCL010000140.1:0-2549 GCA_964450185.1 uncultured Lachnospiraceae bacterium
TTGTAAATAGGGATCCAGTATTTACCAGTAGATTCCATGCAGACATCCTTACAATGATTGTCAAGCAGCCACTGTAACAATTCCTTTAACCCTTGTGTGAAGGTTGAGAAACGATGGCGCTTGTAGGTGGTAACACCTTGTTTGTTAGTGGAAGCGATGCAGGCAACAACAAAAGTTTTGTGAACATCAATACCACAACAGATTTGATACACGATTTTTAAAGCCATAGGGACTCCTTTCAGAACCATAGGTTCAATAGATTATAGGGAGTAGACAGCATTGACTGAATGCTTAGGATAAAAACGAGAGTTGTTTTTACAAAGATAAGGTTACGTGCTCAGGGCACACTTATTTGTGCTTGAAAAAGCATTCTACACATATAAAAATGCGGTCATCCAATGAACGGACAGCCCACTCACCTCCCCGTGATTTGTAGTGTACTGAATATCCCTATGGAAACAATTATAAAAGGAAAGCTGCAACAAGCCAACGTTTTTTCATGACGTTTTGTGCCTTGAGCAGCGCGAAAGGAATGGATATAAAGATGAGTAAGTATCAGTTTTTTGCTAGCAATGAAGTGTTGGAGGAGTATAAAAATAGTAAAATAGATACTATAAAATTTTTGTGGAATTTTGTTATTAAGCAAGCTTCTCATAAAGATGAATTAAATTGTATGAGGATATGTATAGAAGATGATTTAAAAGTTGCTCATACATATACAGAATTAAGAAATTGTTGTTATATTGAATGGAATTATAATGAGAAATCCGCTACTATTATAATAGAATATATAAAAAGACATTTGAAGCATTCGCAGAAAATAGAATTATGGAATGTTTGGGAAGGAGAGAAAGAAAAAATGTCCATAGTTGAGCGGTCAGTCAATGATATAACAACGCATGATATAAAGAATATATGGGGAAAAAACTATTTTGAACATGCAGAATGTCTTGTAGTAAAAAGGGAAGATACGAACTAGATAAATCTTTTTAACCAACAAATTCGAAAAAATATATTTTACACTTTGTAAATTTTACGTGGAAATTTAAATGGAAAGCCGCTATACTAGTGATATATCATTGGTATAGCGTTTTTGTTTGCGGAGAGGGAAGTGGTATGGAAAACTGTAGGAAAAGTTAAAAATACAGATGAAAGGAAAAATTATGGAACAAACAATAATTATCGGCGCCGGCGCCGCCGGCTTAACCGCCGCTATTTTTGCGGCAAGAAAAGGTGCAAAAGTCACCATATTAGAGCATACAGACAAAGCAGGAAAGAAAATTCTCTCCACTGGAAATGGAAAATGTAACATTACGAACCGATATCAGGATGCAGCATGTTATCGTGGCACTCACAGTGATTTTGCCATGGAGGTGTTGAAACAGTTTGGCGTACAGGATACTTTAGATTTCATGGAAAGCCTTGGCATTTTATGTAAAGAAAAAAACGGCTATATATACCCAAGGTCAGAACAGGCAGCGACAGTAAGAGAAGCACTTCTAATGGAATGCAAGCATCTTGGAGTTGTGATTCAATACAGCGTAGATATTACGAAAATCGAAAGAAACTCAGATGTTTTTGTGCTTAGTGTGGGTGAGGATAAAAAGACATATCAATGCAACAAATTAATTCTGGCAACCGGTTCCAAGGCAGCGCCAAATACCGGTTCTGACGGCAGTGGGTATGAGTTGGCTAAATCACTGGGATTAAAAGTGATAAAACCTTTGCCGGCTTTGGTGCAGCTGAAATGTCAAGAGGGAATATACAAAGATGCAGCAGGAGTCCGATGCAGTGCAAGAATTGCGATTCATGCAAACGGAGAGATTTTAGCCAAAGAAGAAGGAGAACTGCAAATTACCAACTACGGAATTTCCGGAATTCCGGTAATGCAGCTTAGCCGATTTGCTGTAAAAGCACTGGATGCAAGAAAACAGGTTACTGCTATAATAGATTTTTTCCCGGAAATGGAACGGGAACAGTTGGAGAAACAACTGACGAAAGCAATGGTGCATTTTCCAGAAAGAAGTATGGAGGATATTTTGGCAGGATTTATGAACCGTAAACTGGCTGTTGCTCTGTTGAAAGAAATGGGTATCAAAAAGAACAGATTGGCTGGACAGTGTGACGAAAGTTACGTTGAAGGTATGACAAAATATTTAAAATTCTATGAAGCACAAGTGACAGGCTCCAACTCTTTTACAGAAGCACAGGTTTGTCAGGGTGGTGTAGATACAGCGGAAATCGACAGTAACACAATGGAGAGTAAAAAAGTTCCGGGGCTTTATCTGGCGGGCGAAATATTGGATATTGACGGAACTTGTGGAGGATATAATCTTCAATTTGCATGGGCGACAGGAACTATTTCAGGTAAATCGGCAGTATAAAATGGTACTTTCGATATGGAAAAAGTAAAATTAACGAAAACAGCAAGAGATAAAAATAGAAAATGAACGAATATAGAAGGAGATGAAAAACAAAAGCATACACTTTGCACAATAAATGTTTCGAAAATGTTAAAAAATTTAAAAAATGATTGAATAACTATGAGG
>CAYVCL010000141.1:0-2466 GCA_964450185.1 uncultured Lachnospiraceae bacterium
TGAACGCGCTTCCCTCTAATGCGCGGGTCTTCACCGCTTCGCCCTGCGGACGCACATAAGGGGGACAAATCTTTTGGGAAAGGCAATTTAAGAGACGTTCTTAGTGAAGACGAAATCCACTGTCTACGAAGACTGAGCGCGACCGCTCTCGGGAGCGTCCTTAGTCGTAGTTGACAGTTAGTTTGTCTTCACGTTGCCTCTGCCTTTCCCGGAAGAATTTGTCCCCCTTATGAGCGTACAAACCCAATTTTAAAATTCCACCCAAAAGCGAATCCCTATCTTTTTAAAATAATAGCTGAGATACCACTAAACACCGCAAATACCACAATATTCACAGCTACAATGGTAGCTCCTACCGGGGTGGCTGCCAGTATGGAGATTAACATTCCTGCCAAGGCACAGATAACAGCAATTACTGCTGATGCAATCATAACCAGACGAAAGCTTTTGAACACGCGCATGGCTGAAATTGCCGGGAAAATGATTAATGCGGAAATCAATAGGGAACCTACCAGTTTCATGGCAAGTACGATAATGGTTGCGGTAATGACTGCCACCATCAGATTATATCTGTCTGCCTTAGTTCCGGTTGCTTTTGCAAAATTTTCATCGAAAGTCACCGCAAAAATTTTGTGATAAAATAAAGTAAACATTCCAATTACTACCACTGACATTACAATGCAAAGCCAAACATCGGTCACATTCAATGTCAAAATAGAGGTTGAACCAAACAAGGTAGTACACACATCTCCTGCAATATTGGTTGACGTGGAAAACACATTTAGCAGCAGGTAACCGATAGCCAGAGAACCTACTGAAATCATAGCAAGACTGGCATCCCCTTTAATTTTTGCATTCTGGCTGCTTCGAAGCAGAAGTACGGCTGCAACTACCGTGATAGGAAGCACAATCACCATCTGATTTGTCACATTTAACACTGCTGCCACTGCCATTGCGCCAAATGCCACATGGGACAGTCCATCTCCAATAAAGGAAAAACGTTTTAACACCAAGGTTACTCCCAGCAAAGAAGAACAAAGTGCAATCAACACGCCCACCAGCAACGCATATTTTACAAACGGATATTCAAAATATACAGCTAATTTATCTATCATCTTCATCATCTCCCAAAGCTTCCATTTTCACCAATTCTGTGAAAGCTTTTCCTGTTTCTGTTTTCAAGTATTCTTCCTTTGTTCCGAAAAATAATGGTTTATGGGCAATGTGCAGGATATGGTCTGCATAATTGCATGCCGCTGCCATATCGTGGCTTACCATAATAATTGTAATTCCTTCTTCGTTCAATTTCTGAATCAATTCATACATTTCTACCGTAATTTTCGGGTCAAGACCTGCCACCGGCTCATCTAACAAAAGCATTTTTCCGGTTGCACACAAAGCCCTTGCCAACAGCACACGCTGTTGCTGACCGCCGGACAAATCTCTGTAGCATCGCTTTTTGAAGTCTTCAATGCCAAGTTTTCGCATATTGGCTTCTGCACGTTCTTTTTCTTCTTTATTATAGAAAGGACGAAATCCACTTTTATTTAAATTTCCTGATAACACTACTTCCCATACCGATGCCGGAAAATCTCTCTGCACCATGGTCTGCTGTGGCAGATAACCAATTTCGGTAGGTTTTAATTCTTCCCCAAACTCAATACTTCCTTCTAATGGCTGGCGAAGCCCCAGTAATGTTTTTATCAGAGTACTTTTTCCAGTACCGTTTTCTCCCACGATACACAAATAATCCCCTGCATTTACTTCAAAATTCAAATGTTTTATAATGGTTCTTCCTTCATATCCCAGTGAAACATCACTACATTTTAACTGTGACATACTTCTTCTCCTTCACTTACTGCAAAGCTTCTTTTATCACTTCTAAATTTTCTTTCATAACAGAAAGGTAGGTAACGCCTTCTGCTATCTGTGTTTCGGACACCGCCTGCAATGAATTCAATTCTTTTATTGCCACTTCCACCTGCGCATTTTCCTGAATAGATTTGGCTATCGTCTTATCCGAACCATCAATGGTCAAAATGCATGGAAGCTTATGTTCCTCTACTTTATCTGCTAAAAATACGATTGTTTCAAAGCTTGCCTCTGTTTCCGCAGAACATCCCGGAAATGCTGCATAGTAAGTAAGTCCATAGTCTTCAGTCAAATAACGGAATGGAAAACGGTCACCAAACAGTAATGTTTTCCCCTTAGCTTCCTGTATTGCAGTTTCATAAGAAGCATCTAAATTTTCTAATTTTTCCAGATAAGCGTTTTTGTTCGTTTCGTATAATGAACTCTGCTCAGAATCCAGTTTTGTCACCGTTTCTGCAATATGGCTCACCACTTTTTCAGCGTTTTTCAAGGACAACCACACATGTTCATCATATTCATGTTCTTCGTGTTCCCCCTCTGCTTCCTGTATTGCAGTTTCATAAGAAGCATCTAAATTTTCTAATTTTTCCAGAT
>CAYVCL010000142.1:0-2318 GCA_964450185.1 uncultured Lachnospiraceae bacterium
ATTTTACATTATATCATATTATGCTATAATTACAAATGTTGAAAAGCACATAAATTATTTCGAAAGGTGGAACTACAAATGGGAATGACTATGACACAGAAAATCTTAGCTGCTCATGCAGGTTTGGAATCAGTAGAAGCCGGACAGTTAATTGAAGCAGACTTAGATTTAGTATTAGGAAATGATATTACCTCTCCTGTAGCAATTCATGAAATGGAAAAGATGAAGGTAGATGGTGTATTTCATAAAGACAAAATCGCTTTGGTACCAGACCATTTTGTACCAAATAAAGATATTAAATCCGCAGAACACTGCAAATGTGTAAGAGAATTTGCAAGAAAAAATGAAATTACAAATTACTTTGAAGTAGGACAGATGGGTATTGAACATGCACTGTTACCAGAAAAAGGATTGACAGTAGCAGGTGACGTTATCATCGGTGCGGACTCTCATACTTGTACATATGGTGCGTTAGGTGCATTTTCTACTGGTGTAGGAAGTACAGATATGGCTGCTGGTATGGCAACAGGAAAAGCTTGGTTTAAAGTACCTTCTGCTATTAAGTTTAACTTAACCGGTAAGTTAAATAAATGGGTAAGTGGTAAGGATATTATTTTACATATTATCGGTATGATTGGCGTAGACGGTGCATTATACAAATCTATGGAATTTGTTGGTGATGGTATTGCAAGCCTTACTATGGATGATCGTTTTACTATTGCAAACATGGCAATCGAAGCAGGCGGAAAGAACGGTATCTTCCCTGTAGACGATTTGGCGATTGAATATATGAAAGAACATTCTACACGTGAATTTAAAGTATATGAAGCAGATGAAGATGCAGTATATGATGAAGAATACACTATTGATTTAAGTACACTTCGTCCGACCATTGCATTCCCTCATTTACCGGAAAATACAAAGACTATTGACGAAATCAAAGAACCTGTAGCAATCGATCAGGTAGTTATCGGTTCTTGTACAAACGGACGTTTAGAAGACATGAGAATTGCAGCAGAAGTATTAAAAGGACGTAAAGTGAAGGAAGGAATCCGTTGTATCGTAATTCCTGCTACACAGCAGATTTACTTAGATGCCATGGAAGCCGGATATATTAAGACATTTATCGAAGCAGGTGCTGTAGTAAGTACACCTACCTGTGGACCATGTCTTGGTGGATATATGGGAATCTTAGCAGAAGGCGAAAGATGTATTTCTACTACAAATCGTAACTTCGTAGGACGTATGGGACATGTAAACTCTGAAGTTTACTTAGCAAGCCCTGCGGTAGCAGCAGCCAGTGCGGTTACAGGAGAAATTTCCTGCCCATGTCAGTTATAAGGAGGTAAAAACATGAAAGCATGCGGAAGCGTTTTTAAATATGGTGACAATGTAGATACAGATGTTATTATTCCTGCAAGATACTTAAATTCTTCAGATCCTGCGGAATTGGCAACACATTGTATGGAAGATATTGACAAAGATTTTGTAAAAAATGTAAAAAAAGGTGATATTATCGTTGCAGATAAGAACTTTGGATGTGGTTCTTCCAGAGAACATGCGCCAATTTCTATCAAAGCAGCAGGAGTAAGCTGTGTTATCGCAGAAACTTTTGCAAGAATTTTTTACAGAAATGCAATTAATATCGGACTTCCAATCGTAGAATGTCCGGAAGCTGCCAAAGGAATCGAAGCCGGAGATGAAGTGGAAGTAGATTTCGACAGCGGTGTAATTACAAACAAAACAAAAGGAACAACTTTCAAAGGTCAGCCATTCCCTGCATTTATGCAGAAAATCATTGCAGCAGAAGGTCTGGTAAACTATATCAATAATAAATAATTATGAAGAAAAAGGAATTTATAATTCTTGCAACTGTCATGGCATGTGCTTTACTTGCCATGGCAATCTTGCATTATGGGCGTAATAGTAAAGGTACTTATGTAGAAGTAATTGTAGATAATGAAGTGGTGGAGCAGTATTCATTGGAGGAAGACGGAGTGTATGAGATTGCCGGATATAACGGTGGACAGAATATTCTCCATATTCAGGATGGAACTGCTTATATTTCAGAAGCAACCTGTCCGGATAAGCTTTGCGTGGAGCAAAAGGAGATTTCCAAGGCGGGAGAGATGCTTGTGTGTCTGCCGAATCATGTGATTGTGAAAGTGGTTGGGGGCGAGGACGGCGAATTGGATGGGATGGTAAAGTGATTTAAGAACGTATGAGTGAAAACGGAATATGAAAGAACGAATATTAGGAGGAGATAGTGTGAAAGAAAGTAGAGGAAAGCCATAAAAGGGCACACTTCACCAAGCTGT
>CAYVCL010000143.1:0-2140 GCA_964450185.1 uncultured Lachnospiraceae bacterium
ATACAACGTAGGCTCCATGGATGCGCCAATTACACTTGTCTTTTCTCCAACAAAATATACCAGTACAAATGCCATTGCGATTACCAGTACAATTTCAAATGCCCAGGTAAGGACATTTTTAAATCTTTCTAAATCCATGGTTTCACGTCTTTTTTGTCTGCGTCTTCTTCTATTTACACTCGCCCTGCTCACTGCTATCTGCACCTTTCTGTTTTTAGGACTCACATTTACTTGCACATAGTAAAAAGGAACAAGATACCATGCCTTGTTCCTTTTGTTGTTTCATTATTTCACTAATTCTTTAACCTTAGCTTTCTTACCGATACGATCTCTTAAGTAGTTCAATTTAGCACGTCTAACTTTACCTTTTCTTACTACTTCGATCTTTTCTACGTTTGGTGAATGTAATGGCCATGTTTTTTCAACGCCTACACCGTTAGAAAATTTACGAACTGTGAATGTTTCTCTTGTGCTTCCGCCCTGTCTTTTTAATACAGTTCCTTCGAACACCTGGATTCTTTCACGGTTTCCTTCTTTGATTTTAGCATGTACTCTTACAGTATCACCGATGCTAAATTCATCAACGTTTGCTTTTAACTGAGCTGTTTCGATTTCTTTAATAATTGCGTTCATTGTGTGCCTCCTATCATTTTGGATGTTCTTAATACTTCTTAACGTAACAGAGGACCATCTCTTTTTCTCACAACATTTAAGATTATATCATAAGGGATATACTAGTGCAAGTCTTTTTTTCTTTCTTCCAAATATTTGTCCAAAAACTGTTTTTCCTTCTTGGAAAGCACCGCATTTTCAATTAAATCCGGACGCCATTCCACCGTTCGCATAATGGACTGCTCCCTACGCCATTTTTCAATGTTCGCATGATGTCCTGACAACAAAACCTCCGGTACTTTTTTTCCATTCCAGGTTTCCGGCCTGCTGTATTGAGGATATTCTAACAAATTATCATGAAACGTTTCAAATTCTGCCGAAGTATCATTATGCAGCACATCCTCCAATAGTCTTGAAATGGCATCAATCATCACCATCGCCGGAAGTTCGCCTCCAGTCAACACATAATCTCCAATGGACACATAATCGGTCACTACTTCTTCCAATACACGTTCGTCAATTCCTTCATAGTGTCCGCACAGGAAAACCAGTTCTTCTTCTTTTGCAAATTCTTCCGCCATACTTTGATTAAAAGTCTTTCCCTGAGGTGTCATATACACTACTCTCGGCTTTTTTCCGATTTTTTCTTCCACATGACGATAAGCATCATATACCGGCTGCGCCTGCATTACCATACCTGCGCCACCGCCATAAGGATAATCGTCTACTCTGTTATGCTTATTTTCCGTAAAATCCCTGATATTTACAGCCTCTATAGACAGCAGGCCTTTTTCCCTTGCTCTGCCGATAATGCTGGTATTTAACCCATCCATCACCATATCAGGAAACAATGTTAATATATAATAGTTCATAAAAACTCCTAATCCAAAAGTCCCGGCATAATATGCACTGTTATTTTAGCCTGTTTTACGTCTACATTTAACACGCACTCTTTAATTGCCGGAAACAGCAGTTCTTTTCCATCTTCGTTTTCTACCACATACACATCATTGGCACCGGTAACAAGAACGTCCTTTAAAGTACCAAGAACATTTCCATCTTCATCCTCTACCGTACTTCCAACGATATCTGCAATAAAATACTCGTCCTTTTCCAGCTTTACCGCATTTTCTCTGGTAACGTACAATGGGCATCTTTTATATTTTTCTATGTCATTAATGTTGTCTATCCCTTTAAATTTCAAGATTACGAACTGCTTGAAGAATTTTACACCCTGAATCTCCAATGTAATCTGCTCTTTTCCGGTATCCAACACTACTTCTTTCAATTTCTTAAAACGGTTTACATCATCTGTTGTAGGAAACACTTTTACTTCTCCGCGGATTCCGTGGGTGGAAGTAATGGCACCTACCTGAAGCAATTCTTGCATACATATTCTCCTTACACTGTATTTGTGAAATGATAAAATATACATATTGGATGGCGGTACGCCAATGGTGGGGACAGACGCTTGCTTGTCAGGCAGAAACAACGTTCCGTTGAACTAATCTCTAAGACGCACTAAGTT
>CAYVCL010000144.1:0-1854 GCA_964450185.1 uncultured Lachnospiraceae bacterium
GTCTGAATGTTTCAGAAACATCAAGACAGCTTTATATTCATCGAAACACTTTAGTATACCGATTAGACAAGTTACAAAAGAGTACCGGATTGGATCTTAGAGTCTTTGAAGATGCCATTACATTCCGTATTGCGTTGATGGTAGTTCGGTACATGAAATATATGGAAACATTTGAATATTAATATTATGTGCAAATACTAAGTATCCAGGGGTGGGGCTTTTCGCAAGGTAAAGTTCCGCCACTGGATATTTGAGGGTAAAGGTGTTTGTACAAGGAGGAACAAAAATGATTATTCTTGATAACGTAAGTAAGAGTTATGCAAGCGGTCAGCCTGCCCTAAACGGGATTAATCTGCATATCAAGCAGGGAGAATTTGTGTTTATCGTGGGAAACAGTGGCTCAGGCAAATCCACACTTATCAAATTACTGTTAAAGGAATTAGAACCTACAGAAGGCAAAATTGTAGTGACTGGAAAAGAACTGGGCACCATGAAACGGAGAGATATTCCGAAATATCGTAGAAAAATTGGTGTAGTATTTCAGGATTTCCGTCTGTTGAAAGATAGAAATGTCTACGAAAATATTGCGTTTGCCCAGCGAATTATACAAACGCCTATCAGAGAAATTAAAAAGCAGGTGCCGAGAATGTTGTCTATGGTAGGACTTGCTGAGAAATATAAATCATATCCAAAACAGCTTTCCGGTGGAGAACAGCAGAGAGTTGCATTGGCGAGAGCCTTAGTGAATAATCCGACGCTTCTTCTGGCGGACGAGCCTACAGGAAATCTGGACCCAAAGAATTCTTGGGAAATCATGAAGCTGTTAGAGCAAATTAACAAAAAAGGAACCACTGTTTTAGTGGTAACTCATAATAGAGAAATTGTAGATGCAATGCAGAAAAGAGTTGTTACAATGCAAAAAGGAGTTATTGTAAGCGACGAAGAAGAAGGCGGGTATATATATGAGGATTAACGGTGTATGGTATACCATCAAACAGGGTTTAAAAAATATATACAAAAATAAAATGTTTTCGCTGGCTTCCATTGGAACCATGGCATCTTGTATATTTTTGTTTGGTGTATTTTTTGCAGTAGTAACAAATTTCAAAAGCATAATGAATGAAATTGAGTCTGGAGTGGCAATTACGGTATTCTTTAATCAGGATTTATCAGAAGAAGAAATTCACCATATTGGTGCGCAGATAGAGAAACGTTCCGAAGTTTCGGACATGCACTATGTGTCAGCAGAAGCTGCATGGGAGCAGTTTAAAAGCGAATATTTTGGTGATAAACCGGAATTGGCAGATGCTTTTGCAGATGACAATCCATTGGCAGATTCCGCCAATTATCAGGTATATTTAAATGACGTGTCACAGCAGGCAGATTTGGTGAAATATGTAGAGTCCATAGAAGGCGTTCGTGAAGTGAAAGCCTCCGATGCGGTGGCAAATACATTAACCAGCTTTAACGTGCTGGTAGGTTATGTGTCCGTAGCTATTATTGTGATTCTTATGGGTGTATCCGTATTCCTTATTAGCAATACGGTAACCATTGGTATTGCAGTGCGTAAGGAAGAAATTGCAATTATGAAATTGATTGGAGCTACCGACTTCTTTGTAAAAGCACCATTTATCATAGAAGGTGTTGTGATTGGTCTGGTAGGTTCCGGAATACCATTGTTGGTATTACATTATTTCTACAATTCTGTAGTAGGCTATGTAAATGAAAAATTTATGGGAATTAGTAACTGGCTTCAGTTTATCTCCGTGGGAGAAGTATTTGACAGCCTGGTACCTATTTCTCTTTGTCTTGGAGTGGGAATTGGATTTTTAGGAAGATTTGTAACTATAAGAA
>CAYVCL010000145.1:0-1810 GCA_964450185.1 uncultured Lachnospiraceae bacterium
CGCTGTTCTGTGACATTTCAAGAGCTGATGTAGCAACACCACCTGCGTTTGCAGCCTTACCAGGAGCAAATAATACTTTGTTTGCCTGTAAGTATTCTGTAGCTTCTAATGTAGTAGGCATGTTTGCACCTTCTGCAACTGCGATACATCCGTTTGCAACTAATGCTTTTGCATCTTCTAATAATAATTCGTTCTGAGTTGCACATGGAAGAGCGATATCACATTTGATTGTCCAAACGCCACGGCCTTCATGATATTCTGCACTTGGTCTAGCAGCAGCATATTCTGTTAATCTAGCACGTTTTACTTCTTTTACTTCTTTTAATAATTCAACATCGATACCTTCAGAATCATATACCCAGCCTGTAGAATCAGAAACAGTTACAACTTTTGCGCCTAACTGCTGTGCTTTCTGTGTAGCGTAGATAGCAACGTTACCTGAACCAGAAATACAAACTGTTTTTCCTTTGATATCATGTCCATTACATTTTAACATTTCATCTGTAAGATATAATAAACCGTATCCTGTAGCTTCTGTTCTAGCTAAAGAACCACCGTAAGATAATCCTTTACCTGTTAACACGCCTTCGTATACGCCTTTGATACGTTTGTACTGTCCATACATATAACCGATTTCTCTAGCACCTGTACCGATATCTCCAGCTGGAACGTCTGTGTCAGCTCCAATATATTTACATAATTCTGTCATGAAACTCTGGCAGAATGCCATGATCTCTCTGTCTGATTTTCCCTTAGGATCGAAATCAGAACCACCTTTACCACCACCGATAGGAAGTCCTGTTAAAGAATTTTTGAAAATCTGTTCAAAACCTAAGAATTTGATGATTCCAAGGTTAACGGATGGATGAAGTCTTAATCCACCTTTGAATGGTCCGATTGCACTGTTGAACTGTACTCTGTAACCTGTGTTTACCTGAACCTGTCCCTTGTCATCTACCCAAGGTACTCTGAATTTGAACTGTCTTTCAGGCTCTACTAATCTTTCAAGTAAAGCATCTTTTCTAAATTTTTCTTCGTTTTCTTCCACCACTGCTCTAAGTGATTCTAATACTTCTTTTACTGCCTGATGGAACTCTGGCTCGCTAGGGTTCTTACGAACTACAGATTCAATAATTTCATCTACGTATGACATTTGTCATCCTCCTTATAGTTTTATTGTGAACTTCGACACTATCGTTCATGTAGAATTTTAATATATCATAAAAAATTTTTCAAGTAGTTTTATTCTATCCAGTAAAAAAAATTTAAACACTCTGTAAATTTGGCACCCCAAGAATATTCATCGTGTTGCCCTTCATCCAGCTCATAATGTATGTTTTCCAAGCTATTTTCCTTGGCAATTTCATAAGCAGACTTTGTCGAAGTATAAGCAAAATCGTATTTTCCAGTGTAAAAATAAATTTTGTTATCCGTTAAAATTTCCGGCGTCATATGCTCCTTTATATATTCAGTCATCTTTTCCGGATTTTGATTATCACAGTAAGAAAACATGCCGGTATATCCATACAGTTCCGGATATTGTGTACTGGCACATATGGCTGCCACGGCTCCATAGGAGGCACCAATAATCGCTGTATGCTCTCTGTCTGTTTGTGTGCGATAATTTTTATCAATATATGGTTTCAACGTGTTAGCATAAAAATCACACGTTTTTAGAACATCTCCGGCACCGCCTCCATCGTATTCCCTCAGATAAAGATTATATTCTTTGTTTCTCCTGCTGCTACCGGAGTCCACCCAGCAGGAGAAACAAAGAATATAATCTTTATCTGAGGGAATACGATGGAGG
>CAYVCL010000146.1:0-1769 GCA_964450185.1 uncultured Lachnospiraceae bacterium
TTGTATAACAGACGAGGATTTGTGGAAAATGCTGTGTCGATGATGGAGCGGGCAGAATCACATTATTTGTTATGCATATATGCGGATTTGAATTATCTAAAGGAAATCAATGACCAGTTTGGACACGCAGAAGGAGATTTTGCCATTAGACAGGCAGGAGAGTATTTACGAGCAAGTTTAAGAAACACAGACGTGATTGGTCGTATTGGTGGAGATGAATTTGCGGCTCTTGCGATTATAAAAGATGAGCATATGGGAAAAGAAATCTGTGACAGAATTGTTTCCAAAAGTAAAAATTTCAATAAAAATTCCGACAAACCATATTATGTTGAAATGTCTATTGGATATGTAGTTTATAAATGGGACGAGAATTTGGAGTTAGACCAGATGCTTTCCGGTGCAGATAAAATGTTATACAAAAGCAAAAAGAAGAAGAGAAAAGATGTCAGAAAAGATGCAGATGGTAATTAAGGAGCTTAGTGGGCTCCTTAATTATTGCAATGGATTTTTTGGGGAGCAAAAGTGTATGCACCTGCGTATGCAACCAGAAAAGCCAGTAAAATCAAGGGTTGCAACCGTCGGTTGACAAAATTTTTGCCAAATGTCAGGCGCACTTGGTGGTTGTCAACCGGATTTTTTGCTATGATAATCCCAACGATATCGAAGAAAAAGACGTCAGAAAAAATGAAAAATAGGAAAGCTGAGAAAGGTGGAAGTATATATGATACTAGCAGAAAAAATAGCAATATTAAGAAAGAAAAATAACTATTCACAGGAAGATTTAGCAAATGAGTTAGGAATCTCCAGACAGTCTGTATCCAAATGGGAAAGTGGAAATTCCATTCCAGATTTAGACAAAATTATAAAAATGAGCAGTTTGTTTGGAGTTAGTACAGACTACCTATTAAAAGATGAACTGGAAGAGGAAACACCATCCGAAACAAATGATATAGAAGAAGAAGGAAGATTGGTATCTTTAGAAGAAGCAAATAGATTCTTGGAAGCAACCCTGCCATTTGCAAAGAAAATATCCTTTGGTGTATCCTTATTTATATTATCACCAATAATCCTTATTATATTAGGAGCAATGGCTGAGTCAGGAATTGGTTCTATGACAGAAGATATGGCAGGCGGTCTTGGAATAGCAGTATTGTTGCTTTTGGTAGCAGCGGGAGTAGTGATTCTTGTAATGTCAGGAATTTCTTATGGAAAGTATGATTATCTGGAAAAAGAAAAAATCGTGTTACAGTATGGCGTATCCGGCGTTGTAAATAAGAAAAAAGAAGAATTTGCAGAAACTTTCCAGAAAAATATTGCTTTTGGAGTAGGAACTATTATTGTGGGTATGATTCCTGTGATGATTGCAGCAGGATTTGATACATCAGATTTTGTAATGGTAATTTGTACCGGAGTTTTTCTGGCAGCGGTTGCTTTAGGCGTACATCAAATTGTATGGGCATGCGTGATTCAGGGAAGCTTCCAGAAGCTTTTGCAGGAAGAAGATTATTCTGAAGAAAACAAAGAATTAAAGAAAAGAACAGAAAGCTTTGCAGGAATTTACTGGTGCTTCGTGACAGCATTATATTTAGGTTATTCTTTGCCAACCGACTCATGGGATAGATCATGGGTTATCTGGCCGGTAGCAGCTGTATTATTTGCAGCATTTAATGGAATCTATACAAGTATTGTTAAGAAAAAACAAAAACACTTATAAAAAAAGGGGCTGTCGCACTAAGAATGATATGCCCCCTGTCAAGTAGACAGGTTAA
>CAYVCL010000147.1:0-1696 GCA_964450185.1 uncultured Lachnospiraceae bacterium
AAAGTGCACTGCCAGAGTTTAGCTGGCATGAACGCTCAAGATTCCGAGAGTTCATTTATATAAGAAATTACGATTTGATTAATCGTCGGTTTTTCTAACACACATTTCTGACTTACACATACGCTGTCATCTGCTTCTATAATTCCCTCAAATCCTACACTTGTTTTCTTTAACCCTTTAATTTTTCTTGAAACAGCTTCTGTCAATTCTTCTAATCCGCCTTTTACCAACAAATATTTCTCTGCTATTTCTTCCTTGGTATCAAAGAATACCTTTTTTCCATTGTGCAAAAAGAAAATAAAATCTGCTATTTCTTCCAAATCACTTAAAATGTGAGTAGAAAACAATACGCTTCTTTCTCCATCTTGAATGTAATCCTGCAAAATTTCTAAAATTTCCTGTTTTACTACCGGGTCTAACCCGTTTGTTGCCTCATCTAAGATTAATAACTTGGTATCTCTTGCAAGAATTCCTGCAAACATAAGTCGAATCGTCATTCCTCTGGAATAATCCTTCACCTTTTTCTTTTTCGGCAAATCCCACTTCTTACAAAGATTCATAAATTTATCTTCGTCAAAGGTTTCATAAAAATCTTTCAAAACCCCTTTAATATCAAGTAAGTTAAAATCATTTGGAAAATAACACTTATCGCACACATAGCCTATCATCTCCTTATATTTTTTAGGATTTTCCTGATATTCCATGCCGTCAATTTTAACAACACCGGCATCCGCTTTTTTCTGGTGTGTAATCAAATCTAATGTGGTGGTTTTTCCGGCACCGTTCTGTCCTACATATCCACAAATAAACCCTTTTGGAAGTTCCAATGAAATGTTTTCCAATGCAAAATCCTTATATTTCTTCTCTAATCCCTTTACCTCTAAAGTATTCATACTAAATCCTCCTACAATAATGCTTCAAAAATCTCTTTCAGCTCTTCTGTTGGCATTTCAATAAGCTTCGCTGTCGCAATGGCATTTTCCAAACTTTCTTCAATTCTTTTTAAATACTGTTCCCTTATCATACTGTTATCACGCTTTCGTACAATGCTTCCCTTACCTTGTACGGAAGAAATAAACCCTTCGCTTTCCAATTCATTGTATGCTCTCGTGGTAGTTATAACACTGACACCCAGCTCCTTCGCCAGTTGCCTTATGGACGGTAACACCGTTCCTTCATTAATAAGTCCGTTTAAAATCTGTTCCTTTATCTGCTCCTTTATCTGCGCATAAATAGGAAGCTCCGACTGATTGGATATTACAATTCTCATGCTTCTCCTCGCTTTTCTGTTGGCGACCGTTTGTTGCGGTCTGTTCATATAGTATATACTGTATATATCTGATTATATACAGTATATACTTTCTTGTCAATACGTTTTTGAGAAAATGTTTTGGATTGGAGGACGCCCCCTGCTCAACTCCCCAAGCGAGATACTGCCCCTTCCTGAACAGACCGAAACAGTTCTGGAAGGGGCAGTATCTCGCTTGGGGAGTTGAGCAGGGGGCTATAACAATTCAAAAAATTCTCAATTTGGGATTTGTGGCGGTTCGACTGGGTTGGATGATAGCTAGAACTTGGCAGTTTGATTTCTTCATGAGCTTATTTGTGGCAGTTCAAACCTTGTGGTTTCCAGAAACAGCTCATAAGGGGGACAAATCTTTTGGGAAAGGCAATTTAAGAGACGTTCTTAGTGAAG
>CAYVCL010000148.1:0-1678 GCA_964450185.1 uncultured Lachnospiraceae bacterium
GTTCAGGGGCGACAAGCTGCAATTAGGCAGCTAACGCTAATTCTCTATTGTCTGCGTTTATATTTAAGTTACGGTTTACTGCGTGGTCCCGTCCCACGAATGGCTTCTCCAACTTCTAGATCCCCGTCGAAACCAGTACAAGCCCTAATATTTTCAATTAGATTATACTGTATTGCAGACATGGATTTCTATTTGGAATTAAATTATAGTTCTATCTTTTCCGAATGTCAAGGAATTATTCAAAAAAACATAAAAAATCTAGGTATTTCAAGAAAAATATGCTATACTGGATTCAGGTGTCCTGAAGGACAGGTATAAAGATAGAATAAAAACAGTTGATATATGGGAGAGAGTTAACATGAAAAATAAGGAAGAGTTGTGTGTCAGTGGATTTCAGTTTGAAACAGAGGAAGCGGCACAAAAGGCAAGAAATGAGTTAGAGGGTATTGAGGTGGTACGCAGTAAAGTTAATATGCGAAGCCCGGAAACCGTGCTGGAAGTATATAATAAATTGATTGATAAACGTTTGTGTAAAACAGCAGTAGGATACAGCTACCTTCATGACTTGCAGAAATATCTTCAAAATACCAATCAGATACCGAAGGAAAGTATTCGTGATATCCCGATTGAGCCAATTCGCAGTCGTGTAGTAAGAGATTTCGAACGTGTTGAAGAAGAGAAAAGACGTGCGAAAGACAATGTTTATCGAGATAAATACAGAACATCATTGATTTTTAATATGGTGTTTGCTATTGCTGTGGTAGTTATATTATATCTGGCAACTACCGGTGATAGTGTAAATATCATTAATTATGAAAATAAAATTATTGACAGATACGAATCTTGGGAGCAGGAATTAACCGAACGGGAAAGTGCGGTGAAAGAATACGAAAAAGCATATGGTATTGAAAAATAGTTTTTGTTCACATAATAAACACAAATAATACAGCATTTTATCATAAATAGGTGTTATCTTGTAGGATAGAAAGTGGAAAATAATGTGAGGTGGAAACATGGATAAGCTGAAAATTCTTGTTGTTGATGATGAAAGCAGAATGCGAAAACTGGTGAAAGATTTCCTGGTTAGGAAAAATTATGAAGTGCTAGAAGCAGGTGATGGCGTAGAAGCAGTAGATATTTTTCTGGAAAATAAAGATATTTCTTTGATTATACTGGATGTTATGATGCCGCGGATGGATGGTTGGGAAGTGTGTGAGGAAATTCGTTCCTATTCTCAGGTACCAATCATAATGTTGACTGCAAAAAGCGATGAACGTGATGAATTGCAGGGGTTTGAGCTGGGAGTGGACGAATATATTTCGAAGCCATTCAGTCCCAAAATTCTTGTGGCGCGTGTAGAAGCAATTCTTAGAAGAAGTGGTTCACTAGTGGAAAATGAAAGTATCAATATTGGTGGCATTGAAATTGATAAGGTGGCTCACATTGTAAAAGTGGATGGAAAGAACATTGATTTAAGTTTTAAGGAGTTCGAATTGCTGACTTATTTCATGGAAAATCGTGGAATTGCGTTGTCGCGAGAGAAAATATTGAATAATGTATGGAACTATGATTATTTTGGCGATGCCAGAACCATCGATACTCACGTGAAAAAGCTGAGAAGCAAGATGGGAGAAAAGGGAGAATATATTAAGACCATCTGGGGGATGGGGTATAAGTT